>NZ_CP031963.1:5162500-5462500 GCF_003443675.1 Aquimarina sp. BL5
TCAGGAACCTTTAATGGAGTCTTGTTTAGGTGGATTGATATAACTACAGGAGAGTTGAAAAATGTTGAGTTAAATAATGGTGTCTTTTCGATTCCATATATAGATGAAAGTGAAGACCTTAATGCCGACAGGAATTTGATATCAGCGCGAATTAATGGATATCGTTTTGTGTCTGATGATCCAGGTTCTCCTGAATCTGTTCGGTCAATATCTTCTGGGGTAGATAAAATCAGAATTAATGGATATGACAATAACTTTGGACGAATAAATATATCTGTACTTTCTAGTGTAGAATCGGGAAATGATTATTTATATAGACCAGATGGAAGCTTTGAATCTTTAGGAGTGCATTTTCAGAATAGAATTAATATTCCCGAAGGTTTGCTGTCCAATAACCCTAATCAGTCTAATGATTCTTATATTTCTATAATTAATCACGATAAGGATGCTAATATTATTGAAGGAAATTTTTATATAGAGAACTCTGAAATTGAAGGAAGAACAATTGTTGATGGATATTTTAAGGTAAATTATGTTGACTCAGTGGATTAATGATTACTAATTTTTTATTAGAAATTTCAAAACAGGGATAAAATATCTTAGAAAATAATGAAAATTTAGATCTAATAATTGTAAGCAGATCACTACAATAGCAATCGTAGTTTTTTATTAGAGGACATCATAGTTTCTTTAAAAGTAAATAAATATGTAGCGGCAGAATGAAACGTTTATTATGAGTTTGTAAACGTTTACAATTGTATATATAGTTGAAATTTGCACGATATTACGTATATAAATAGTTAAGTAACATTTAAAAAAGACGGATATGTGAATGACCCAAGTAGCTTTTTTTAAGAAAGCTGATTTACCAAGCAAAATGGAAATAGAGATAGCTATTCTTGAACTCGGATATGAATTTGAAATTCTTGATGATTTTGAAAATTTTTATGGAATTGACGGACTTGAATGTAAATTAAATGGAGAAAAAACTTTTTTTGAAACTTATTTTGAAAAACCGAGAGAAGTAACAAATGATTTTGACTTTATCAAAAAGGATTTGACGGACCAAGATACTGTTGTTTCTTTTATTTGTGGAGCAGACTTTGCAGCTGGTGCATCGATTGGACTTATTTCTATTGCTTTAATTGACAAGTGTAATGCACTTATTTATTGTTTAGACAATGAAAAGGCTTGCACAAAAGAAATGTTGTTGGCTGATACACTTGAATTTATCGAAGAACTGGAAAAACAAAAAAAAGTACACAGGACAAAATCAAAACACGAAAACAAAAGCTCAACCACAGAAAAAAGGGTTTTTGAACAAAATTAAAAATCTATTTAAATAAGAATGTTGGGTAATAATAGATGTAATTAATACAGGTTTTGTGTTTAATCCAAGGTTTAGTGTGCTTTTATAAAATCTGCAAAATCTGTTTATTTTAACTTTAAAAGAAAAACTTAAAACAAAATAGAAATATGGGAATGATTGGGAATGTTATCAGAGTATCTCAAGAAGAGTTAAATGCCTTTTTGAAAAACTCAGAAACTTTGGAAAATAAAATTTATGAAGATGATAGTTATGAAGCCGAATGGTTTCTCGATTTGGATAAATCTTGGGACGGAATTAATTATATTCTGACTGGAGAAATAATTGGAGGGCTTGAAAGTGAGCCTAATAAATTACAAAGAGCTCTTTTTAGTTTTCAAATTATTGATGAAGAGCAAGATCTTGGATATGGTCCCGCTCAGTATCTAAATTCGAATCAAGTGAAAGAAACATATTCTGAATTAGAAAAAATGACAGATAAAGTTTTGAAAAGTAAAATCAATGGTTCCGAAATGAATGAAATTGGTATTTATCCTGAAATTTGGACGGAATCAGAATCTCACGAATTTCTAATTGACAGTTTTAAAGAACTCAAAGAGTTTTATAAAAAAGCATCTGAAAATAACGAAGCAATAATCACATATTTGAATTAAAAACTATTTATAACAATTTGTATAATGTATGTGCTCCCTTCGTGAAGCAAACGCATTATAAAAAGGGGCGCTTACCAATGCATTAAAACCTGATGATACCCAAGGAGGAACGTATACCGTGACTAATGCGGGAACTTTAGGTAGTATTTGGGAACAGCAATTATCAAACAGCCAAAAACAGCAATTTTAGGATTGGAAGCTATCCGTAAAGTAGCTACTGTGATGGAAATACCAGATGGCGATTTTATTGGTATCCGTTATATGATGTTCTTATCACACTCTTATGATCATAAAGTAGTAAACGGAGCATTAAGAGTGCAGTTTATAAAACGCGCAAAAAAAGACTATCTAGAAGCTTTTGATGAGAATAGAGAATTTGAGTAATAAGATGATTGATCTTATTATTACAAATAAAACCGCATTAACTATGCGGTTTTATTTGTAATGAGAGTGTTAAAATGAAGGTATTATTATTATTATTATTATTTTTCATAAGAAAATATTAAAACGTCAGGGTCGTTTCCAGAATTTCCCTCAGTATATTCTAATCTTAGCACTGTCGACGTAAGTTCTAAAATAGTTGCATTTTCAGTAGAGTTATCAAATTGTGATGTTAAGATGGAACCATTTATAGACCAGGTTTCACTATCCTCGAAAGGTTCACATGTTTCTGCGGTATTTCCTCCGTGTTCAATGTATATTGCAGTGTTATCTGCATTAAATTCATAAGAATCCATGAGGTCACATACATTAAGGGTTTCCTCTACTCCGTTGTCTGTAATCCCAGTCAAGATCCATTTACCAAGGATGAGTGTCTCGAAGTTTTCGTTTTGTGTTGAAGAATCGTCATCATTATTACAAGAAATTTGTGATATAATTGTAAAAAATAAAATAGGAATCAATAATAGTTTTTTCATTATATTTAGTTTTAGTTCAAAAATAAAAAACAAAAAATAAAAAGGTTAATTTTCCCCTGTCTTTTTTAATTCATATTTGTTTGTGTAAAAGAGGGTGACTCATATTTCATGTAAACATATAAGATGGACTTTTTCTCTTTGAAGAACTAAGTTTTGAACAATACAAAACCTGAAATTTTTGAATGATGAAAAAACGATTCTATGTTATTTCTATATTGATACTTGCATGCGGATTGTTAAATGCGCAAAATTGGAAGAATCCCTCAGAGAAATATAAAAATGCTTACAAAAAGTATTTGAATGCCTCATGCCCTGTGCCACAAGATACTATTAAGCATTTTGCGTATTTCTCGCGTGATAGAGCATTAATAATAGACCATCTTTTCCTTTTCGAATCAGAATTTGAAGGAGCTCAGATCATGTACAGTTGGAAAGATTTAGAACCGATAAAAGATCAATATGATTTTTCAATCATTAAGAAAGATATAGATTACCTAAAACGATTTGATAAAAAACTTTTTGTGCAATTACAAGACGCCACATTCAGTATTAAATACAATGCAGTCCCTAATTATTTATTAACTGATGAATATGGTGGCGGTGCAGTTATGCAATACAATGATGATAAAGAGCCCGAAGGTTGGACTGCTAAAAGATGGAACGAAAAAGTACAAAAGCGTTTTGCTTTATTACTTAGAGCATTAGGAGATGAGTTTGACAAAGAAATAGAAGGGATAAACCTTCAGGAGACATCTATTGGTGTTAGTAGCAAAACTGATTCCAGTTTTACAGAAATGGCTTATGTCGAGGGAATTAAAAATAATATGTTAGCTCTTAAAACGGCATTTCCGAATACTAAAACAATGATATACGCGAACTTTTTTCCAGGAGAATGGCTACCATTTAACGATAAAGGGTACTTAAAAAGTATCTATAAATTTGGAGAGAATATTGGTGTGGGGCTTGGCGGACCTGATTTAATGGTGACTAGAAAAGGTCAATTGAATCATGCACTTTCACAAATGCATGAAGGGAGATTTACTGTTCCTCTTGGAATTGCTATTCAGGATGGAAATTATATCAGTAAAACAGGTGCGGACAAAGATTATGAAGAAGATAAAGTAAATAAAAAAAGAAAGAATATTGTTCCAATGTTAAATGCTTTTGCAAAGGATTTTTTGAAGGTCAGCTATATGTTTTGGGCAAATCAAAAGCCTTACTTTGAAGAAGATGTTCTGCCTTGTCTTAGTAATAAATAAAAAGAATACTGGATGCAACAAAGATTTGTTTGTAAAATATTAAACAGAGAGATCCAAAAGTGTCTTGAAAGAAGTGTTATGATTTATTCCCAAAATATGGAAAAGATAAAATAAATATTAACAAGTTAAGATTGCGTGATTATTATTTGGAAAAATAACCAGGTTGAATAATACTCTAAATTTGGATTTTAAAGGCTTTTTTATGTAACTATAAAGAGATGAATATTAACAACGGAATTGTAATCTAAAAAATCAATTATTGAATATAATTTAGAGCTATTTACTAATGATATTATCTAATATTGAGACTTTATTCTTGGTAATGAAATTGATAACACGAAGAAAAAAGGAAAATCAGGGTAACATTTTTTGATAAAACAACACCTATTGATAATGTTATCATTAATATCAAGCTGAATGCATAAAATTTGGAAATTAAAAAATTCAAAGTCAAATAAACTGATTTTGATTAAAGACAAAATAATTTATAAGGGAAATCCGAAAGAAAGTGATTTAAATAGAATAAACTCAGAAACTACTGATGTTACCATTTTAAAGGATATGTTCAGTATTCCATATGTTTATATTAAGAAAATAGAAAATCAAAATGGGAAAAGATATATCAAAATATTCTTCGCAAAAGACTCTGAAGAAGAACTATATATTGATGACGAGACTATTAAAAACGAAGTTTTTGAATTTATAAAAACAGATCATGTAGATTTTACATATAGTTCTGAACTTCCGAGTTTTGTAAAATACACAAAAGCCCAACTTTTCGCTTTAGTGTCAATTACAGGAATTTTTATTTGGTCTTTGTATTTAGCAATTCAAATAGAAAGTGGAATTGAATATGAACTTGTTGGAGGTAGAAGACCTGGAATAGCAGGAGTTATTCTTGTAATTGCAAATCTTGGGACTTTTAAAATCATAATTGGGTACTTAATTCTTCTGGCTATTGCAATATTCGCGCTCATAAAAAAAATAAGATCAAGAAGTATTACTGAATATTTGAAACGATAAAAGACATGACACAAGAACTCTATCAAAAAGCAATGAAATTTGCTGGAGAAAAACATAGCGAACAAAAAGTGCCAGGTACCAATGCTAATTATCTATTGCATATTTCTAATGTTGCGATGGAGGTGTTGATGGCGTATCAAGCTGATGATAGTTTTGACCTTGATTTTGCAGTTCAGGTAGCTGTTTTACACGATACTATTGAGGATACAACAGCAGATTTTGATGAAATAAAACGTGAGTTTAATAGCAAAATAGCCGTTGCTATACAAGCTTTAACTAAAAATGAAAGCTTACTGACTAAAGAAGAAAGAATGAAAGATAGCTTGACTAGAATTAATGAACTACAAAAAGAAGTTGGACTCGTTAAAATAGCCGATCGAATCACCAATCTGCAGATACCGCCAAAGCATTGGACTAAGGAAAAAGTAAGTAAATACTGTGAAGAGGCTAAATTGATATCCGAATCTCTCCAAGGTAAAAATGAATATCTCCATCATCGATTAAATCAAAAAATTTCAGCGTATGAAAAAAATATCGACTTGGTTTAATTGAAAACAAAATAAATTCTAATTAAAAAATTAAAAATAAAGTTATAAGATGTTCAATGCAGAGATTAAAAGCGCACCAGATGAAGATATCTGTATCCTTATAAAAGTTGATAATCATCAGTTTAACTATATCGTTGATTGTGGTGAGGCAAAAAGTTTAGGTGTAAAAGAATGCATGAATACAAATGCACTCTTTATAAGTCATACACATATCGATCATTTTGTGAATTTTGATACGATTCTGAGACATCAGATCGGTGTTCAGAGAAAAATTGTTGTTACAGGCCCCAAAGGAATTACAGATCAGATTCAAAACAGAATCAAGAGTTATTGCTGGAATCTTATTGATAAAGATGCAATAACATATGAAGTAAGAGAGATTCTAAAAGATGGAGAATACAAATCCACAATTTTACGTCCTCCGATGTGGGAGAAAGAAGAAGAAAATGTAGTTGCAAAAACTACTGTATTTGA
The DNA here is from genome assembly GCF_003443675.1 of Aquimarina sp. BL5. NCBI lineage: Bacteria > Pseudomonadati > Bacteroidota > Flavobacteriia > Flavobacteriales > Flavobacteriaceae > Aquimarina > Aquimarina sp. BL5. The sequence goes on from NZ_CP031963.1 coordinate 5,168,702, forward strand.
AGAAAAACGATTTGTAGTTGAATATGAAATTCTCGATCATAAGACAGATACGATTGCATATTTGTTTAAAGCTCAGGATAAAACTAAAATTGAACTCAGAGATGGTTTAAAAGGGGGGAAGTGGGTGCGAGAACTAAAAGATGCTTATGAGGCAGCTGATGAAGAAAAAACTATAGAAATTGAAGAAAAAGCTTATAAGGCCAAAGAGTTATTTCATTTGATTCATTTAGAAAAGGGTAAGAAGCTGGGAGTTATTCTGGATCATGCAGCTAATGAACAAAACCATTCCAAAATCAAAAGAAAGTTTACAGGATGCGATGAGGTATATATCGAATGTTTTTATAAAGATGAGGATAAAGAATTTGCAGAAAAAAACTATCATTCTTATGCCTTAAAATCTGGAGAAATCATGAAAGCGTGTGGGATAGAAAATGCAATTCCAGTTCATTTCTCACGGAAGTATGAAGAACAAGATATTATAGAACTTATTGAGCAGTTTGAGAAAGCAAAAAACTAAGAATACTATTTGTGATATATAGTATCTATAGACAAAGAGGAATCTCTTGCTTTTAGAAAAATAAAATAATTCGAATTGATGGATTTTGATTATAAAAAAATCTAAATGCACAAGAGGTTATATTATATTATGTCGGAACCTTGGTTTGGGTATCGGTAATTACGCTTGTATGGTATTTTATATAGAAATAGTGATTATTTGCCAGATAAATATGAGATGCTTAAAATAATAGTAGATATGTAAAATAAAACCCCAATCTTGAGACTAGGGTTTTGTGATTTTCGTTAAGACGATATTCTATGCTTGTAATATACAATCCTTACAATCTTTAATTTTGCCATAATACGTTTCTCTGTATTTATGGATCGTCGTAATTGGGATTCCTAATAAATATTTCTTTATAGAGGTTACCTTAGTGCTCAATCTACCCATATTTCTGGAATGTATGTTTCTAATTTTGGTTTTTCTTTTAATCTTAATTATTTTCATAAAATAAATTAGGTTATCAGTTGGTTTTTATCTTATAGCGCGTTACTAGTGCATAGAACTTCCCAATAAGACATTTCAGAAAATTCCTGACATTTTCTGCTGTTAATTTTTGATTTCCAGTAATCAATTTCGTTTTTTACTTTTCTACCATCTTTTGTTTTTATTGTTCTTCCGTTATTTTGAGGAATAAATGTGTTTACTGACATATATTGTTTTTGGTAATTACTATTATTTATTTTTGATTAAAGTAAGCACGGTAATTAAATTGAATGTATTACCGCATTAATATTGTGACGCGCTACTAGCTTTTCGGTAAAAGATTTGTGTCCTCGTGGTGCTAATAAATGTAGTTTTCCGCGTTTCATTTGTGCCATAAAACCTAATAGTTTCCATCTTACGACTAATGATTTATCATCTTCGTCTTTTAGTGCTATATCAGAAAAATGTTTAGATCCTCCGTGTGTTACGAAAGATAAATCGGCTTGTATTGTAAGATCAGTTTTTGTGCTTCTGAAAACTTTTGGATCTTCATAGCCATCAGGCACTGCTTTTAATGATGTTGTAGCTCTTTTCTCTGCCCAGGCCAATGCTTTTTCCAAATAAGTTTCCTTCTTCATACTAGTCTTTTTAATTAAACATAATTCCTATTAGTTTTAATAGGAGTTATGCAAATCTAATAAAAAATAGTTTCTATAGAAACTATTTGATGTTTTAATTTTGTTAAAACCATTTATATAATGATTTTTAAATAATTTTTTTATGATCAATATAAATTTTTATATTTTCTATTTCCTATAGAAAATAAATTAAAATTAGTCAAAGTTAGGGTAATAACTTGGTAACAAGTGATATGGAATACTTATGCCTTATGGATAGAAATTGTAGAAAGAAAAGTGATGAAATATTATCGTTTTGAAGATTTGTTATCTTCAGAAGTCATTTCCTTAATAGTAATAAGCGGAGCAGCATCTATATTTTCTGCATCCATTATAGATGCCAATAGCTCTATGTTCCGATCCAGTTCGTCGATTTGTTCCTGAGTAAGTTTCTGTAATTTCTCTTTAGTTTTTTCTTGTAAGGTAGTAGGAGATCGATGCAATACGTCAGCTCCTTTTGCAGTAAGCGTAATATATGTGGTTCTTTTATCATTTGGCTTCGGAAGTTTTGCTACCAACCCTTTTGATTCTAACCGGCTTATGATTCCTGATATGGTGCTTGCATTTAGATTAATGTAGATTCTAATTTCCTTGGCAGAAGCTCTATAATCTTCTTGCTCTGATAAATACTGTAGAACCAACAATTGCGGAATACTAATGCCAAACTCTTTTTCGATCTTTTTGCTTTCCAAATTAATAGATCGAATTATTTTACGTAGCTTAACAAGTATTTCAATATATTTCACAATTGGTTTGTTTCATTTGGTATGCAAAGATAGTAACATTAGGTATTATCCAGTAAAAATGTCTCGACTATATATTTTTAATCTTTGCTTTGTGGTTTTTCTATTTGAAGATAGTATACTAAAAGTTCTTATAATCACGTATGTAACAAATTGCTTCTTTTGGATACTAATTGGGTAGCAGACAATTTTAAAAACTAACATTGAGTACTTATGACTATTAATGAAGCTTCTAAATTTTTTAAGAATCTCGTTACCGAAACGGATAAGAAATCTGAGTTAAGAGTGTATAAAAAATTCATTACTATACTGTCTCAATTAGAAAATAGAGATTTATCCGATCAGCAGCTACTAGCTGTAGAAGATAAATTAGAAGCATTCGATGTGGACGTAGAAAGGGAAAATAGAAGAAAATACTACAGCAAAATGCTTACAGAATTCACAAATTACATAAAAAAAGAACTCTCTTTGATATCAGAAGGGTATTACCTGGCTATTTGTATGAGTGTCGGTATGTCTGTCGGAATGAGTTTAGGAATGACTTTTGGAGTAGTTTTTGGAGGATCTAACGGATTGATCTATGGAATGAGTTTAGGGATGACGACAGGAATGTCTATAGGATTGGCGATTGGCGCTGCTATGGATGCTAAAGCAAAAAAGGAAGGTAAAGTTTTAAGCATGAGATGTGAATAATACGTTATTGGAAATAAACTAGTATTTAAAAACCTCATTTAAAATTCTTACATTCCCTTTGTGATTCAGAAGATAGCATATATCACCGATATACATATAGATGAAGAATTTCCTAAAACGCTCGGTGTCGACTCACGACAAAACTGGGAAAGGATTCTAAAAGATGTAGCTTCAAGAAATATTAATGATATTATCTATGGAGGAGACATTGGCGAAAAATCATCGAACTCCTGGTTTTTTGAAACACTACAAAATTATCAATTATCTATTTCTCTTGGGAATCACGATGATTTTTCTGAAGTAATAAAGCATTATAAAATTGATTTCTATAAAGATTTTAAAGAGCTTTCTTATGTTCAAGAGCGTGATTTTTTTAAGTGTATCTTTTTCGATTCTAGTACAGAGTTTATTAGTGAAAAACAGCTAAAATGGTTAAAAGGAGAGTTGATTACTCCAAAAAAAATATTGTTGTTTATTCATCATCCTATTGTAGAGATTCCCTCGATCATAGATAAAAAGTTTGCTTTAAAAGGAAGAGAAAAGATTCAGGCTTTATTGCAAGAAGTTTCTAATGATGTTACCATTTTCAGTGGGCACTATCATATGCAGGATCATCGCCATTATAAAAATATAACGCAATATATTACACCAGCAGGGTCTTATCAGGTAGAAAAAGATCCAAAAGAAATTAAAGTACACAGTAATACTTTCGGTTATAGAATTATTGAACTAAATAAAGATCAAATAAACACAGATGTAGTTTTATTTTAGAAGAAAAGGGTTGATTTAATAGTTGTTTTCTAAAATTGTAATAGATACATAACCTCTATAAATAAAAGACTCTCAGAGGATTTCTTATATAATACTTCAAAAAAATCATGAAAAAATTTGTTTAATAAGCCGATTTAGTTAATTTTGAAGTGTACTAGATAACTAATACACTAGTTATGATTAAAATTCAAAATCTTAGATTTCGCTATCCAAAGAGTAAAGTAATCCTTGATGATGTGTCATTAAGTTTTGAATCAGGAAATATTTACGGGTTGTTTGGTAGAAATGGTGAAGGAAAAAGTACGCTAATGAAAATTATGACAGGATTACTGTTTCCCAAAGGTGGGTCTTGTCAGGTTTTTGGAGAGAATGTATCTAGGAAACATATTAGATGTCTTCAAGAAGTATTCTTTATTCCAGAAGATTTTGAGTTAGCAGCCTTAAAAATTTCTAAGTACGAAGAAGTGAATTCTGTTTTTTATCCACAGTTTTCCAAGGAGCAGTTTTATGAGTTGATTAAAGAATTTCATCTTTCTCCAGATGAGAATATTGCAACCTTGTCATTTGGTCAAAAGAAAAAAGTACTAATAGCTTTTGGGATTGCGACCAATACAAAATTATTATTATTGGATGAACCTACCAATGGACTTGATATCCCATCCAAAAGTCAGTTTAGAAAAATTATAGCGAAGGTTGCGGATCAAGGAAAATGTATCGTTATAGCTACACATCAGGTTAGAGATTTGCATAGTTTGATCAATCATTTAATGATACTGGATCAGTCTAAGGTAGTCTTCGATGAATCACTTTTTGAAGTTTCAGAACATCTTTGGTTTGGTAAACCTACAGATAAGGATAAGCATACTATTATCTATGATGAACCTTCATTAGGAGGAAAGGCGGTTTTGCCAAAACTAGATAAAGATGAAACAGATGTAGATCTGGAGTTGTTATTTAATGCTGTGCTAAACGAATCAAATAGAATAAACCAAGTATTAAAAAAGAGATATCATGATGTATCAATTTAGTTATAAAAGGATCTATCATTTTATTCGCAGAGATCTAATCATAAGAAAAAGTAGTATAAGTACGGCTTTGATAGTAATAAGCGCTATTCTTTTTGTTTTTTTCTTGATTAATTTAAGAGAAGACTATCGCATAACTGTAGGAGAGTTTACAAATGTTTTTGGGTTGTTTTATATTCCGTTAGGTGTATTACTCACATTTTCTATTTGTAAAGAATCTCATGATTCCAAAGCAAATCATTTATACTTTGTACTTCCGGTTTCTGTGTATGAGAGGATGACCGCAATTTGGTTTACAACCACTATTTTGTATACAATCGTGTTTTCAATTCTTAGTTTTTTTGTAGGACAATTTGCTATACTAACGGGAGGTATTCTTTTTGGTACTGATTTTCATTTACTACCTATGCTGTCTGGAGAGTATTTAGGATTAGCGATGTTTTATTGTATCATTCAGCCAGTTTTTCTTGTAGGTGCTATTGCGTTTAACAAGAATAGAATTGGTAAAACATTGTTGATTTTTGTCATGGTGTTTTTTGGAGTAATTATTTATAATCTCATACTATTTACAATGCTTAATTATAGATATGATGTGCTGCCAGGAAGCGCATTAGCTTCTGAAGCTTTTGATTTGGCTCAAAATGATTTTTCGATATTCGGGATGCTAATTTTTGTTGTGTTTTTAGGGCCAGTAATGCTTTTTGTAGCTTATTGTAAGATGTTAGAAAAAGAGGTGTAAATATGGATTTTGATAATAGCAAACCTATTTATCTACAGATCGTGGATCTCTTTTATGAAAATATTCTTGCCAGAAAATGGAAAGAAGATGAAAGGATACCATCTGTAAGAGAAATTGCTGTTATGGTAGAAGTAAATCCCAATACTGCTATACGAGCCTTTAATCATCTTCAGGAAGAAAAGGTGATTTATAATAAAAGAGGGATCGGGTATTTTGTTTCTGAAAATGGGTATCAAACAGTACTTCATATTAAAAGAAAAGAATTTATGGAAGAGATGTTACCCGATGTGGTTAAAAAAATGAGATTACTGGATATAAAGTTTGAAGAGTTTAAAAAAACGTATGATCAAAATATAAACAATATAGATGATGAAAAGAAGTAATCTGATTCTGTTAGGTGTTCTGGGAGCTATCTTTCTTTATTTTACGATACTTCAGTTTTCTGCACATAATTATGTAAAGAAAGGAGTAATTCAAGAGAGTGGCCCAATAAAATCAGAAACAAGAAAGGTTTCTGATTTTAGAAGTATAGATGTACGAGATAACATAAGGGTGTATTTTAAACAAAAAAGTATAAAAGAAATTACTATTGAAGCTCCGGAAAATTTTATACCTCATATAAAAACAAAAGTGAATCAAGGAACATTAATGATCGAAAAAATAAAAAGCATCAATACAGATGATACCATAAAAGTATTTATTTCTAATCATCATTTGGATACTGTAAAAGTAGGTTCAACGGGCCATTTTAAAACTATAGGAATAGTAACCGGAAAAGAATTGATACTAGAGTTCACAGGAGAGAGTACTGGTGATGTAGAAGTGACGTATGAGTTGATAAAATGCAAAACTACCTCTGATGCAAACATAAAACTAAAAGGTAATTCTAAAGAAATTAATTTTTCAAACTAATCATATAAATAATAGCGTGTAGAACGCAAATAATTCATCATCAATCAAATCAATCATCAATCAATTCGTCTTAGGCGAGCTAAAAAACGAACAGTTATGTATTCAATCAAAAAACTCGGAAGAGTAACAGGTGTCTTACTTATCATAGAAATGGCCATAGGGATGCTAATTAATATTTCTTTATTGGGGCCTTTAATTTTTACATCTGATTTTATTACAAAGATTTCAGAAAACACGAATCAGGTTCTAATTTCGATACTTCTAATTATAATTATTAAAACAATAGGTGTTGGTGTAGCGATTATGCTTTTTTCGGTTTTTAAAAAACTGCACAGAGGATTTGCGCTTTGGTATCTATGCCTTAGTGTTATTCTTTTTGTAATTGGTATTTTGGATAATACAATTATATTATCCTTAGTGTCTTTTAGTGAAGCATATTTTAAGCAGGGAGTAAATAATACGAATAATCTTGAAGCTATAGGGAGTATATTAAAAGGAACAAGAGGATGGGTTCATATGATGGATTTACTTGTTTCCAGTATTTCACTTTCTATCTTTTATTATTTAATGTATATGTCAAAATTTGTTCCTAGAATTTTGTCAATCTTATGTTTTTTTGCTGCTATTTTGATTTTTATAAATGTATTGTTGGCATTTTTTGGTACAGGTTCTATGTATTTATACATGCCAATGGCAATCAGTCAATTAATGTTCCTAGTTTGGCTTATAATCAAAGGGTTTAATGGGACCGACAAACTTCAAGAAGCGGTTTAAATCAAATAATTCATCATCAAATCAATCATCAATCGTTCTGATTAATCAACAGGACTAAAAAGCGAACAGTTATGAATCTACAACATTTTATTAAAGATTTTGTAAAAAGAGATCTTAGCTCAGGTAAAGAAGTTTCAAAACTTCAATTATTACTTATGAGAGCATTGTATCTGTTGACTTTCCTTTCATTAGGGTATTCCACCTGGTCAGAAATCATCAATCCCAGCGAAACCTGGGGAGCCTACGACGGAGTAACTTATAGTTTTTGGGCATCTTATTCAGTATTAATGGGATTAGGAGTTAGATTTCCTCTTAAAATGCTTCCTTTGCTGTTGTTACAATTGTTTTATAAATCTGTATGGCTCATAGGAATTGCATATCCTATGTGGTCCACAAATACATTAGATCCAACTTCAGAAGGACTTCTAAAACCCTTTTTGATAGCTATACCGATTGACCTTCTCGTTATTCCATGGGCTTATATTTGGAGGAATTATATAAAAGTACTTTTTAGATTTAAATCTATAAAACACACCCAAAGTCTAGATTAATAATACCATCTGATTTTTTTATAACAGTATAAAAAATCAATTCATCATCAATTAAAATCAATCATCAATTCATCCAGAGTAATCGGGATCAAAAAACGAACAGTTATGAATTCTAATACTAGTGCCGTGAGCACTTTAAAAAACTCAAATGTATGGGCCAGTAAAACCTTGAACATCTCAGTTCAGTTTTGGTTTATAATCGCAGTAATAGGTCAATGGATTTTCGCATATTATGTCACCGCTTTTTATGGAGGCGCTGCTATAGATGGGGATTTTATGAAATGGAATCGTGTGCTGCCACATGGATATGTTCCTGGCGGAACTATGGGGAATGTAGCAGTTGGGATACATCTTTTATTGGCGGTTATTATGATGATTGGTGGACCACTTCAGTTTGTTTCACAAATCAGAACTCGAGCTCGTTCATTTCATCGTTGGAATGGAAAGTTATACATTATAACTGCGTTTATAATAAGTTTTAGCGGTGTCTATATGGTAATTACAAAAGGTACTATTAGTGGTTTAATAGGTGATATAAGCGTAAGTTTTAATGGAGTTCTTATTATGCTTTTTGCAGCTTTGGCCTGGCGCACTGCAGTTGCCCGTAAATTTAATTCGCATCGTCGTTGGGCATTGCGTTTGTTCTTAGTGGTTAACGGAGTTTGGTTTTTTAGGATTGGATTAATGTTGTGGCTTTTTATTCACGGAGAAGCCGTAGGTTTTGATCCAGAAACATTTAGAGGACCATTTCTTACCTTTTTGGGAATTGGACAATATGTAATACCATTAATTGTCTTAGAAATGTATTTGCATGCAAATAAAAGAAAGAACATTCCAGTTAAAATCGCAATGTCTACTTTTCTTGTAATACTTACAGTGCTTACAGGAATTGGAGTTTTTGCTGCAACTATGGGCATGTGGTTGCCTCGGTTATAACAAATAGATGCAGCTAAATAATAAACCTTTCTTGCTTGTTAAACATAGAACAATCAAGAAAGGTTTCATAGGGTGTATAATATAATTCACTTTTCTGGATTTGGAAGTGATGATAAGAGTTAGGTTTTTTCTATAATCTCTAAAACTTTGTTAGAAAAAGAGTTAAGCTGAGGGACTTTACTATAATCCTCAAAACAAAAATAGAAATCTGTTTTTCGTTCTTTTTTTAAGTAGAATTTGCATTTTTAAAATCGTAAAGCCGGTTATATTTTAATGCTGTGATTTATTGTTTTCTTTTAGAAACTGAAGAAACGAAATCATCAATATTACCAATAGGATGAATTAATTCACCTTGTTTTAGTGATAAAGGGAGTTGGGCAGTTGTTTTGTTATATCCTTTATCGTTCAATAATTTCCAGAGATAATTTATATATCTATTCTTACTATTAATGTTAATTTCTCTGAATTTGACATGATCTAGCTGCAGTTTGGTTATAAGTAATTGACATTTTTCACAACCTTCTTTGGTAAATATTATAATTTCAGATTTTAGTATGGAAGAAAGAGGAGCTTCCTTTTTTGGCCCTTTTGTTCTATCAACTTCCATGTTTTGTAATTCTTCATTAACAATAAGATTATATGTATAAGAAGAGGCTACATCTGTAAGTGGAATTAAAATTATCATTTGAACTTTACTTTTAGCAGGAATGTTTTTGATGACCGGACGTTGTGCACTTCTGCGATAACCTATGGGATTTATTTTGAGAAAAACACTTTTATCGATGTCAGTGTCATTTTGCACATAAATAGTAGTACGTTTTTTCTGGACATCTTCAATCAAGCGAACTTGTTTTTCTTGTCCCCAAACTAATGAAAAATAAAGAAATGATATGAGATAAATAACAAGATTACAATAGGTTGTAAGAATCAATTTCATCTTCTTTTTGCTTAAAGATAAAGAATTTGTTTTTCTTTACTTAGAATTAAAATACACCTTGTAAACTTTTATTCTATCCTCTAAACAAGAAAAATCTATCCTTCATGTTTTCGATTTCAGAGTTCTTATTAGTTACAATATAATCAATAGCTTCTGTAGTAAAATGTAGCCCTTTTTCGGTTAATGAAACGACATTATTATCAATTTCAATCATATTATTTTTTAAGGCTAGATCTAGAACTGATTTCGATTTTACTTTTTGCCAATTAATATGCTCATTTAGGTGTTTTACGTGTCTTTCTGTTTCATCATCTGCATGATTCCCTAAGTGTAATAAAAATGTAAGCAATGAAACCTCGATGCGTTGTTGCTTTTGACGATACAGAACAGAAAAATATCCTTTACTAGGAGCAAATAAGTATACTGCCAGAAATAGAATACCTAGTACGCTGGTCATGGATCCCGAAATAGAAGTATCTAAACCATGTGCCAACCAATATCCCCCTATAGCAGCGATTACTCCAAACATACAAGCTAATAGTAACATTTTTTTAAGATTATTAGTCAGTAGATATGCGATAGCAGCAGGAGCAATCATAAAAGCAATGACTAAAATAGCTCCAACCGCATCAAAAGCTCCAACTGTAGTTATAGATGCTACTGTCATTAGACCATAATGCATCACAACGGGCGATAACCCTAGTGCTGCCGCAAGACCAGCATCGAATGTACTTACTTTTAATTCTTTAAAGAATGCAAAAAGTAATCCCAGAGTAACCAATAATATAGTTCCGATAATCCATAAGGATTTAGGTCCTAAATCAGTTCCCCAGGCAATAAGTCTATCGAAGGGAGCAAAAGCCAGCTCTCCTAAAAGTACTGCATCTATATCCAGATGGACATCATTAGCATTTTGTGCAATCATAATAACTCCGATACTGAACAAAGCCGGAAAAACTAGTCCAATTGCTGTGTCCTCTTTAACTAATCCGGTTTTCTGAATGAATTCTACAAGCACAACTGTAAGTACTCCACTTAAGGCGGCAAGAAGAATTAACAGAGGAGAAGAAAGATCGTGTGTAATAAAAAATCCAATTACAATTCCTGGTAAAATAGAATGGCTAATGGCATCTGTAATCAAAGCCATCTTGCGCAGTACTAAAAATGTACCTGGAATAGCACAGGCAATTGCTACTAAGCTTGCAATCAATTGTATTTCTATCTGTGCACTACTCATCTTCTGTCTGTGTTAATTGATTGTATAGATTGGCTGCGGTCTCATATCCCGATGTCGTTAGTGACCACATATTACCTTCGATTGTGACATAATCTTTATCTTCTAGTTTTTGTAAAGACCTTTTGGTAAATCCTTGAAAATTATTTAATATTTTGATAGCATGTGGATGTGAAATATCTTCATGATCTTTTACAATATTGTACATAAACGAAAGTGTTTTATGTAACTCTAGATCATTTCTGTTTTTTCTAAAACGGATCTCCCTAAATAACAATCCTCGTCCTGGAGAAAATATAAAGGAAACTAATACAAAAACAGCCGCAACTAATACAATTACAGGTCCTGTAGAAAGGTTGTTGTGACTGGCACTTATAGCTGTTCCAATAACTCCGGAAAAAGCACCAAAGAAAGCTGCAAGAATAACCATTATTGATAAACTGTTAGTCCATTGCCTCGCCGCAGCGGCTGGAGCCAAAATCATAGCACTCATTAAAACAACACCAACTGTTTGTAAACCTAACACGATAGCAATAACTATAAATGTAGTAATCAGAATGTCTAGAAATTTAATATTAAAGCCTAAAGTTTTGGTGTAATCAGCATCAAAAAGTGATATTTTAAGTTCTTTCCAAAAGAGTAGTAGAACAATGAGGCATATTCCTGTTACCAGAGACATCATCCATACATCACTCGCTAAAAGTGTCGCTGCTTGCCCAAAAAGATAGTTTTCTAAACCGGCTTGATTGGCATTTGGTAGTTTTTGAATATAAGTAAGTAAAAGCATCCCAAAACCAAAAAATAAAGAAAGAATCAATCCTAATGCGGTATCGGATTTAAGATGGGTTTTTCTTATAATTCCTCTAATCCAGAAACTTCCGATTAAACCACTTATCAGTGCTCCTAATAAAAAAGCATTACTGTTTTTTGCTCCAATGATTAAAAAAGCAATTGCGATACCTGGTAAAGCAGCATGCGAAATTGCGTCTCCCAGAAGACTTTGTTTTCTTAGTACTGCAAAACTACCTAACATCCCACAGATTGCTCCCAAAACAGCTGTTCCTAACGTAATTGTACGAAGGGTATAATCTGTAAAAACAAGTTCTATATATTCTAGAATATCCATTTTTTTTCTTGCTTCTTATTAGTTTATAGTTGAATGGTTAATAGAACAGCTATTCACTAATAATTACTATTGTTGTACACTTACTTTATAATTAATACCATAGGTTTTGGTAAGGTTGTCATCGTTGAAAATATCTTTCACAGGTCCAGTTGCTATCTTTTTTACATTGAGAAAAGTTACCCAATCAAAATATTCTGGAACTGTTTGTAGATCGTGATGCACTACGATTACTGTTTTTCCTGCTTTTCTTAGTTCTTTTAGAATGTTTATTATTGCTTTTTCCGTGGTAGCGTCTACTCCTTGAAACGGTTCATCCATAAAATAAATAGATGCATTTTGAACCAATGCCCTAGCTAAGAAAATACGTTGCTGTTGTCCTCCGGAAAGCTGACTAATCTGTCGACCTTTAAAGGCAAGCATTCCTACTTTTTCTAAAGCTTCAAGCGCTTCTTTTTTTTGCTTTTGTCCAGGTCTTTTGATCCAGCCTAAACTTCCATAAGTTCCCATCATTACAACATCCAGAGCTGTGGTAGGAAAATCCCAATCCACACTTCCTTTCTGTGGTACATATGCAACTAGAGATCTTTGCTTCTTATATGGTTTGTCATATATTTTTACGCTTCCTGCTATAGGTTTAATGATGTCCAAAATCGATTTGATTAATGTAGACTTTCCGGCACCATTAGGTCCAACAATAGCCATTAAAACACCTTCTGGAATTGCTAGATCAATATCCCATAATACAGGTTTATAGTTATATGCTACAGTAAGGTCATCTATTTGTACAGCGATTTTGTTTTTCATTACTTCAAAGCATTTACAATTGTATTAACATTGTATTCGAACATTCCGATATATGTTCCTTCTATGGTTCCTGGATTTCCAAGGGCGTCAGAATATAAAGTTCCTCCAATAATTACTTCATGATCTTTTGATTTTACAGCTGCCTGTAAGGCTTCAATAGTACGTTTAGGAACTGATGTTTCGACAAAAATAGCTTTTACTTTATTTTCTATGATGAAGGTTGCTAACTTCTGTACATCTTGCACACCCGCTTCTGTAGCAGTAGATAATCCTTGCAGACCAACTACATTAAACTCATATTCTTTCCCAAAATAACTAAAAGCATCGTGAGCTGTTACTAATATTCTTTTTTCTTTGGGTAATGTTCCTATGATTCCTTTAAGTTCTGCTTCAAGTATATCTAGTTTTTCTAGATATGCTTTCCCATTAGTTTCAAAAGCTAACGCATTTTTAGGATCTAATTCTTTTAATTTTTCGATAGTAAAAGCTGTAACTTGTTTCCAGTTTTTAACACTAAACCAGATATGAGGGTCATAGTTAGAAGCGAAATAATCAGAACCGATAAGGGTGCTTTTGTTTAAAACTTCTCCAACCGCAATAGTTTTCATATTTTGATTTCCCATCTTTTCGAAGACTTCTACCAGTTTGCCTTCTAGATGCAATCCATTATAAAAGATAACATCTGCGTTAACTAATTTTGTAACATCACCTTCACTGGCCTTGTACAAATGAGGGTCTACTCCTGAACCCATTAATCCTTCTACCGTTATTAGATCACCTCCAATATTTTTTACAAGATCTGTAATCATAGTTGTGGTGGTAACTACATTTAATTTTGCATTAGGATCTTTTGTTTCTTGTTTGCAAGAAAAAACGAATATTGAAACTATCAGTATTATAACTATTTTTTTCATTTTATTATTTTGTTCTTAATTTTAAAAATTTAAATAAATTAGTTGGGTAGTCTTACACTAACACCTGCACTTAGTAATAGATTTTGTCCATCGGTGATTCCGGATCCAACAGTAGCATCCAGTTGTATTGAATCACTTAATAAATAAGTAAAACCTGCATCCCAAAGGTGATTGGCTCTACTATCTTCTGGAAAATCTCCATATAGTTCTGCATATACACCTAAGTTATCTGTGATGCTGTATCCATAAACAACCGTATAAACATATGCTGCTTCAGGAGAATCATCGCCCCAAGCGGCTCCCAGATTATAAGAAAAGCTTGATTTTTCATTAAGTGTGTGTGCAAACGAAAATCTAAAATCTACTCCCGTAGTTTCTGGTTTAAAATCATTCCCAGCCGTAAATGGTAAATATAGGTGTCCCAAAATTCCTATTTCGGGTAACCATCCTTTTTCTTCAGTAATTCCAATTTTAGCTCCCAATAATAATGGTGATAATCCACTTTCTATATCATCTAGTTCTGTGCTATTAATTTCGGTTTTAGTTTCTGCAAAATCCCATCCTACTCTTAGTTCTAGATTGTCTAATAATCCGTATCTGAGTAATGTAGTATTAAAGGTTGTGGTTTTTTGTTTGAAAGCATCTTCTCCAGCATCTTCATAAAAAGCACCAGTTTCTATTTGAAGGTACCCTTTCGGCACTAAAGTAGGAGATTCGGTTTGATCAGGTCGATCAGTAACTAAGGTTCCAAGTTTGTTGGTTTCCTGAGAAAAAATAGCGTTGAAACTTAGACAACTCAAAAAAGTAAGTAAGATGATTCTGCGTATTTGCATTAGGTTTAGTACTTTTGTTTTATTAATGATACAAAACTAAAAAAGTTAGTTATGACTAACAAATTAAATTTGAATAATTTAACAAAAAGTGAAGAAGATTATTTAAAGGCTCTTTTTCATTTACTTATAGAGGGGGATTCTGTAAAAGTAGGGAACAATCAACTAGCTGATTATCTAAAAGTTTCTCCTGCTTCCACAAATAACATGATTAAAAAGCTAAAAGCTAAGAAGTATGTTGTAAGTGAGAAATATGGTAAGTTAGAGCTTACAGAAGAAGGGAGATCTATAGCAGTTCGTCTAATCCGAAAACATAGATTATGGGAAACATTTCTTTGTAATTATTTAAATTTCAGTTGGGATGAAGTCCATGATGTTGCGGAACAGCTAGAACATATAAAATCTCAAAAATTGATTAATGAATTGGATCGTTTTATGGATTTCCCTACTAAAGATCCTCATGGAGAAGTAATTCCAAATGCAAATGGGGAATATTCTGTTTTGCCGAAAATTACATTATCGTCATTAGAAGAAGGAGCCGTTTGTCAGTTAGTTTCTGTAAATGATGCTTCTGTAACATTTCTTAAATATGTATCGGAAATTGGTTTAGCATTAAGTAGTGAGATAAAGGTGTTAGAAGTAAGAGAATTCGATAGTTCTATAAAGATACAGTTTAATCAAACGGAAGAAACTGTTACCAGAAAATTTGCGGATAATGTTTTTGTGAAGGTGATATAGTACAAGAATAAATGTTAAAAAAAGAAACACTATACGGGTTTATAAGATATACCTATTATCTTTGAATCACACAATCAATTTATGGAGCTTAATTTAAAAAGACCGATCTGTTTTTTTGATCTGGAAACAACCGGTATTAATATTTCTAAAGATCGAATCGTGGAAATCTCTATTCTTAAAGTTTTTCCCAATGGAAACAAGGAAAGCAAAACTTGGCTAGTCAATCCAGAGATGCCAATTCCACGAGAGACTACCGAAGTACATGGTATTACTGATGAAAAAGTAGCGAATGAGCCTACTTTTAGGCAATTAGCAAGTAAAGTTAGCGAAATGATTAAAGGATGTGATCTGGGAGGGTTTAATTCTAATCGTTTCGATATTCCTTTACTAGCTGAAGAATTATTACGTGCTGATTTAGATTTTGATATGAAAAATACAGTGGCGGTAGATGTGCAAACTATTTTTCATAAAATGGAAAAGAGAACATTAGCTGCTGCATATAAATTTTATTGTGATAAGGATTTAGAGAATGCACATTCTGCAGAGGCTGATACGAATGCAACATACGAAGTTCTCAAAGCACAGTTGGATAGGTATTCAGAGTTAGAGAATGATACTAAGTTTCTTGCCGAATTTAGTTCCAGAAAACAATTTGCAGATTTTGCAGGTTTTATTGCCTATGATAAAGAAGGAAGAGAGGTATTTTCTTTTGGGAAACATAAAGGTAAATTGGTAGAAAAGGTGATGGAAGAAGAGCCAGGATATTTTGGTTGGCTTCAGAATGCGGATTTTCCTTTATATACAAAGAAAGTTCTTACTGCAGTGAGGCTACGTAAACTAAATAATAGTCTTAAACTTTAATTCTTTTTATAATCAATTATGAAGCTTATTTGTATAGGTCGTAATTATACGGATCATATCGAAGAATTAGAAAACGAGAAACCAACCGATCCCGTGGTTTTCATGAAACCAGATACTTCGATTTTGTTAAAAAAACAACCTTTCTTTATTCCTGATTTTTCTGATGATATCCATCATGAGGTAGAAATTTTAGTCAAAATTAAAAAGGTTGGAAAGCATATTGATCGAAAATTCGCATATAAATATTACGATGAAATTGGGCTTGGAATCGATTTTACAGCCCGAGATTTACAAAGCGAATTGAAATCTAAAGGATTGCCTTGGGAAAAGGCTAAAGCTTTTGATGGAGCGGCTGTTATAGGGAATTGGATGTCCAAAGAAAATTTTCCGGATGTTAACAATATTAATTTTCACTTAGAAAAAAATGCAGAGACTGTTCAAAAAGGAAACACAGGGTTTATGCTTTGGAAAATTGATGAATTGATAGAATATGTGTCAAAATATTTTACTTTAAAGATAGGAGATGTTATCTTTACAGGAACACCGGCTGGAGTTGGAGCTGTAAAGGCAGATGATACTTTAACTGGTTTTATAGAGAAACAACAAATTTTTTCAATAAGAATCAAATAGATGAGCAAAGGGTATAGCTTAGAAAGTGTAAATGAATTATCTGGTGGAGATGATGAGTTTATAACAGTTTTAGTACAAACATTTTTAGAAGAGATACCTCCCGATTTGGATAGTATGGGACAGGCAGTTAAAAACAATGATCCCAAAACTGCGTACCAATTTGCACATAAGATGAAACCGAATCTTCAGTTGTTTGGGATTGATCTTTTAAAAGAGATTAAACAAGTAGAGGCTTGGTCTAAATCTGGTAAAACACAATCAGAAATAGAACCTATATTAAATCATATCGTTACTACAGTTAATGGGGCTATCGAAGATCTGAAAGCTGACTTTCAATAATTATGCTTGCAGAAATAATTACCATCGGAGATGAAATTCTTATTGGTCAAATTGTAGATTCCAATTCTGCTTTTATTGGAAAAGAGCTTAATAAAATAGGTATTGATGTTTATCAGATAACGTCCATTCAAGATGATAAACAACATATTTTAGACGCACTAGAAGAAGCAAAAAACAGAGTTGATATAGTTCTTGTGACTGGGGGATTAGGTCCTACAAAAGACGATATAACAAAGCATACTATCTGTGAGTTTTTTGATGATACGTTAGTGGAAAATGATAAAGTGTTACAGCATATCGAAACACTTTTTGCAAAATATATACATACACCGGTTACGGATATTAACAGAATGCAAGCGCTCGTTCCAAGTACATCAACTGTTCTTATGAATAGTTTTGGTACTGCTCCTGGAATGTGGTTAGAAAAGGAGAATACTGTTTTTGTGTCTATGCCCGGAGTGCCTTTTGAGATGAAAAATCTAATGAAGGATGAGGTGTTACCTAGACTTCAGGAAAAATTTGATAGACCATTTATTATTCATAAGACCGTATTAACATATGGTTTAGGAGAAAGCGCAATAGCAAAGAAAATAGAACAATGGGAGGATGATTTACCTTCTTTTATCAAACTAGCATATCTGCCAAATTTAGGTAGGGTTAGATTACGTCTTTCCGCACGTGGAATTGATGAAAAATTATTGATAGATACTATTGAGAATAAGATAGCTGATTTACATGCGTTTATAGGTGATATCATCGTAGGTTATGAAGAAGATGAGTCGATAGAGTTAATGATCGGTAAGATACTTGCTTCTCGAGGACAATTTTTGGCAGTTGCAGAGAGTTGTACCGGTGGAAAAATTTCTCAATCTATAACGGCTTATGCAGGATCTTCATCATTCTTTAAAGGAGGTGCAGTTACTTATGCTACTCAATCTAAAACAGATCTTTTGGGTGTTGATAGGGATTTGATTAAACAGTATACAGTGACCAGTAATGAAGTTGCTAAAGCTATGGCATTAGGAGTGAAAAATAAGTTTAAATCTGATTATGCGATCGCTACAACCGGAAATGCCGGACCTTCTAAAGGAGATGGAGATGTTGAGGTAGGTACAGTTTTTATAGCAATTGCTACTCCAGATCGTGTTTTTTCAGAGAAATTCGTGTTTAGTAATTTACGTGAACGAACAATAGGGAAGGCTGTAAATAAATCCTTTGAAATGCTTTTTAACGAGATTACCTAATCTGGTTATTTGATAGCTTCTTTTTTTGTCCACTCAATAGCATCTTTCAGGTCTTGGAAATTATAAAAAGGCCTTTTTGCAAAATGTTTTTCAATTTCTGTAGACATTGTGCTTATTGAATTATAGGTAACTACACCATAACCTTTAAAATTGTCCATATATATAAGCGGGCAGTCCAAATAATCCGTGGGTATAATCGAATGTGAATTAATTCTGTCAGAAATATAGGTGAATGGTTGGTCATTTCCATAGTGTTTTTGTACGATAGGTATAAGATCATGAAGTTTCCCTAATGTAATTACTTCACCTTCTTTGATCTCTGCAATGATGTATTGGTCATAAAAGTAATAGGTACCGAGATTAAGATCGTATTTTTTGATCAAAGTGTCATTTGATATGATTTTCATAACTTTTATTCTTTTGTTAGTTATGAATAAGTCGGGAAACTAAGGTTATCATTTCTTGTTACTATTTGTTATTCAGTGTTTTAAGGATTTCAAACGTTATAGTTGGGTTTTTTTTAGAAAATTATGAAAATATTAGCATAATGGATTTGCTATTCTTCCGTCGAGAATAAAATTTGGGATAACCTTTTAATTAATCTGAGATGACTAATTTGTCTACCCATTTAATTGCATCATCAAGCTTATAGAATGTACGTGTTGGAATTTTTAAGAATGATCTTTCTAACTCAGCAATTTTTGATCCGATAGAATTGTAACTCACCACAGCATATCCTTTTACATTGGGGAATTGTTCATTTGTTTTAAAATGATTTGTAGGTTCAAAAGAATATGAATTGATTCTATTGGCAATATAAACAAATGGCGTTTTGTCTCCATAGTGCGTTTTTCCTAATTTTATAAGCTCTGAGGCATTTTCATAAGTAAGAATAACTCCTTCGTTGATTTCTGATATAACGAAGTTTTTGTGGAAATAAAATATTCCAATATCGAGCTCGTGTTTATGAACGGGTTTTTTGCTATAAGTACACTTCATTCCTAATTGTACATAGTTCTATTAAGTTTATTACATCATGAATAGTTTTTTCAGGAGTACTTTGTTGCTTATTTATTGTTGTTAGATAATTTTAGTTAGTATTAGCTAATGGTGCAATTAATTCATCTGCCCATAGCAAAGCATCATCTAAGGAATTAAAAATTCCAGTTGAAGTTTCAAGAAAGGATTGCTCCAAGGTGGCTACTTTGTTATTAATAGCATCATAGGTTACTACTCCATATCCCGTAAAGTTTGGAAACAACTTTGAGGATTTGAAATGTCCAGTAGGCACAAAAGAGTAGGAATTTTTTCTATTAGATATATATACAAATGGAATAGTAGTTCCGTAATAGGAATGAATTCGTTCAAATAAGTCCGAGCAGTTTTCAAAACTAAGGATGATGCCTTCTTTTATTTCCGAAATTATATGATTTTTATAAAAATAAAATGACCCAATAGAAAGTTGATGCTTATGGATAAGCTTTTCGTTAAAATCGTGAACCATTTTTAGATAAGATGTTTTCCAATTACAAATGTAATATACTCTTTATTTGATTATTAGTCAATAATAAGAATGTAAAGTTAATAAAAAATCATTTTTACAGTTAATTTTGTAAAATATAAGTAACGTTAACTTACTCGTTTAATCGTGCAGAATTAGTTCATCTACCCAAAGTATAGCTTCTTCTAAATTATCAAAAATCTTTGTTGGTGCATAAAGAAAAGATTGTTCTAATGTAGCTATTTTGTTATTAATAGAGTTATAAGTAATTACCCCATATCCTTTTACGTTAGGTAATATTTTTTTAGTTTCAAAATGAATGGTCGGCTGTATAGAATATGAATTAATTCTATTGGCGATATATACAAATGGAGTATTATTAGGGTAATATTTTTTTGTGTATTTGTTGGTGACCTTTAATACCATCTCCAAACTCACTATAACCCCTTCATTAATTTCAGAAACCATAAAATTATCACAATAATAAAAAGAACCAATTTTGGCAATGACATGTTTTTTGATTAGTCTTTTTTTTAAATGTGGGAGCATTAATTTTTAAAGTATGTGATAATTCATTACAGTATAATCAAAACTACGATTTTACTTTAATCATGAAGCATTAGTTTATCAGCCCAGAGCTTAGCATCGTCTAGATTTTCAAAAATTCTTGTAGGAACGTTAAGAAAGGACTGTTCTAGTGTAGCTATTTTGTTATTGATAGAGTTATATGTAACTACTCCATAGCCCTTTAAATTCGGAAACAGTTTTGCTGATTTAAAATGAGTTGTTGGTTCAAAAGAATATGAATTTTTCCTATTAGTTATATACACAAATGGTATGTTTGTTCCATAATATTCTTTGGTTAATAAAAACAATTTTGTGGCCTTATCATAATTTAAGGACGCACCTTCATTCATTTCTGAAACCATAAAATTTTTATAAAAAAAGAAAGATCCTATATCAAGTACGTGCTTCCTAATGAAGTCATTAGCATTATTTTGGCGCATAACAATCATTTTTTCTCTAAGATACAATTTAGAGTTTTAAAAATCAATCATTTGATATAAGTTATTTTAAGTTTTTTTTAGTAGGATAAGCTTTTTGTTGTAAGAATTTTTGGTTTTCAATATCACTATAAATAGAGTGTATAAAAAAAGCGGATCCTAAGATCCGCTTGTTTACTACTCAATTACCCCATATCAAGTAGTTAGTTATAGTTATGAAAACTAACTGGTGTAAAAGTACTTGGTATACATGAATTGTTATATAGGTATAAATACCTGTTTTAATAAATGAGAGTAGAATTTCTTTATCTTTGATGTCTTTGTGTAATGAATGAATCATAGGTCATTTTTGCTAGATGAATACCTTTGGTTTTAGTATTTACGGTAGTATTGAAATAAAATATTTAAAAAGAGAAAAAAATACAAAACTATTATTGGTGGTTCGGTAAATAATTCGTTAATTTGCACCCTGTTTTGAAATAATACCAAAATTAAGAAGAGATGTCAAGAGTTTGCGAGCTTACAGGTAAAAAAGCGATGGTGGGAAATAACGTTTCTCACGCTATGAATAAAACAAAACGTAAATTCAACGCGAATTTAATAAAAAAGCGTTTTTATATTCCAGAAGAAGATCGTTGGGTAACACTTAAGGTGTCTACTGCGGCTTTAAAAAATATAAATAAAAACGGTATTGCTGCTGTTTTAAAAGAAGCAAGAGCTAAAGGTTTCTTAACAAAATAAATCAGCTTTTAAAAAGATACTATAATGGCAAAGAGAGGTAATAGAGTTCAGGTAATCTTAGAATGTACAGAGCACAAAGCTACTGGTAAACCAGGTACTTCTAGATATATTACAACAAAAAATAAGAAGAACACTCCTGATAGAATGGAAATAAAGAAATTTAATCCTATTCTTAAGAAAATGACTGTTCATAAAGAAATAAAATAAGACAATGGCAAAGAAATCAGTAGCATCGTTACAGACAGGATCAAAGAGATTGACCAAGGCTATTAAAATGGTGAAATCTCCTAAAACAGGAGCATATACTTTCGTAGAGTCAATTATGCAGCCAGATGCAGTAAATGACTTTTTTAAGAAAAAGTAGATAGCAATAAAAATATTTTAAAAAGAAGCCGTTTCAATTTAATTGGAATGGCTCTTTCTTTTTATATATTTATGCGATTTTATGTTAGTGTTTAAATTTTAACTTATTAGCATTCTGAATATAATACATGAGTTTGTTTAAAAAAATATTCTCTTCGGAGAAAAAAGAAACCTTAGATAAAGGATTAGAGAAGTCTAAAACTAGCTTCTTTTCTAAATTAGGTAAAGCGGTTGCTGGTAAATCCAAAGTAGATGATGATGTACTGGATAATCTGGAAGAGGTCTTGGTAACTAGTGATGTAGGTGTAAAAACTACAATAAAGGTTATAGAAAGAATAGAAGGTCGAGTTTCTAGAGATAAATATCTAGGAACAGATGAGCTGAATCAAATTTTACGAGAAGAGATAGCAGGTTTACTTTCTGAAACGAATTCTGGTGAAGCTACAGATTTCGATATTCCAGCAGATAAAAAGCCATATGTTCTAATGGTGGTAGGAGTAAATGGCGTTGGAAAAACAACAACCATTGGTAAGTTAGCTTATCAGTTTAATAAAAAAGGGTTGAAAGTAGTTTTAGGAGCTGCTGATACGTTTAGAGCTGCGGCAATTGATCAGTTGCAAGTTTGGGCTGATCGTGTAGATGTGCCAATTATAAAGCAAGATATGGGTAGTGATCCTGCATCTGTCGCTTTTGATACCTTAAAATCTGGAGTGAATCAGGATGCAGATGTTATTATAATTGATACAGCTGGACGATTGCATAATAAGGTGAATTTAATGAATGAGCTGACCAAGGTAAAGCGAGTAATGCAAAAAGTGATTGGAGATGCTCCGCACGATGTCTTATTAGTTTTGGATGGTTCTACAGGTCAAAATGCCTTTGAACAAGCTAAACAGTTTACTGCTGCAACAGAGGTAACCTCATTAGCAGTGACGAAATTAGACGGAACAGCAAAAGGTGGTGTGGTTATAGGGATTAGTGATCAATTTCAGATTCCGGTCAAATATATTGGAGTAGGAGAAGGGATTGAAGATCTTCAGGTATTTAATAAATACGAATTTGTGGATTCTTTTTTTAAGTAAGTACAAGACTGTTACAGAATAGTTAAAAAGGTGTTATGTAATATTCATAGCACCTTTTTTTTATACTTTCAATTTTTTAAAACTTCTGCATAACCGTCATTCTATGAGAAAATTAGTATACATTTTTATATCACTTTTGATTTTTAATTCCTGTAAAAAAGAGAAAGAAATACAACAAAAAGCTCTACAATCCAAAATAGTTTGGGAGTCTTATGACGAAGTTGAAGATTTAGAATCGACGAAAAAGCTGAGCCAGGAAAGAATGCATTTAAAACTTGTAAATTCTAAAGTTTTAGATAAGAATGATATCTGGAGCACATTAGAATCAGAACTGGATTACTTTTCAGAAGAAGATTATGGTAGATTAAAACCGTTTGTACTTGAGCAGGACATACCTTCTATCCAGAAAAGTATAAAAGAAGGTAAACTATCCTATGAAGAGTTGACCAAGTTTTATATTTATAGAATCAGAAAATATGAGAGTGATAATTCCTTATCTCTTAATTCAGTGATATCCTTAAATCCTGATGTTGTTAAGCAAGCAAGAGTGTTGGATAAAGTGGATAAAAAGAACATAGAGGTTAATTCTATATATGGAATGCCAATTATGCTTAAGGATAATATCGGGACCAAAGATATGCTTACAACTGCCGGTGCGATTGCATTGCAAAATAATAGAACAGATAATGCTTTTATAACTAAGCGTTTGTTAGAAGAAAATGCATTGATTTTAGGAAAGGCAAATCTTAGTGAATGGGCGTATTTTCTTTGTGTAGGTTGCCCTGTGGGGTATAGTGCAATTGGAGGTCAAACGCTTAATCCATATGGAAGAATGATTTTTGAAAGTGGTGGTTCTAGTTCAGGAAGCGGTGCAGTTGTTGCTGCTAATTTTTGCGTGGCTGCCATAGGAACTGAGACAAGTGGTTCTATTTTATCGCCTTCGAGTCAGAATTCTATTGTTGGATTGAAGCCAACGATTGGTTTGTTAAGTAGGTCTGGGATTGTTCCGATTTCTAGTACGCTGGATACACCAGGACCTATGACAAAAAGTATAATTGATAATGCTATTTTGTTAAATGCAATGATCGGCAAAGATCCAGAGGATGCTACTTCTGTTTCTACCGACACAGATTTTATAATATCTATAAAAGATTCTATTATAGAGGGAAAGCGTTTTGGTGTTATTAAGAGTTTGTTGCAAGATTCTGTATATGTTAAAGCGATTAATAAGATCAAAATAGCTGGAGGAGAGATTATAGAAGTAGAGCCAGGACAACCTTCATTACCAGGGTTTCTTAGTATTTTGAATATTGATATGAAGAATGATCTTCCTGAATATATTAGAAGGAACTCCACTGATACTATTAGTATAAAAACGGTAGAAGATATAATCGCATTTAATTTACAAGATACACTTGTCAGGATTCCGTATGGACAAGGTATATTCGAAGGAATTGTAAAAGATAGTACTACTACAGAAGGTCTGAAAAAAATAAAAGAAGATCTTAAAGTTACGGCTCGTAAGTATTTTGATTCTCAAATTGATCAACATAACCTGGATGTTGTGCTGTCAATAAATAATTACCACGCCGGTTATGCAGCAGTGGCTAAATACCCAGCTTTGACAGTGCCAATGGGGTATACAAATAAAGGTGAACCCAAAGGACTTACTTTTATTGGAAAGCCATTTTCAGAAGATAAGTTGTTACAATTAGGATTGTGGTATGAATCGATATCTAAAGAACGTAAAATACCTGTTAATTACAATTAATTGGTAAGCGCATTAATTTTTATCCAAAGATTATTATCAAAACTTGATGGGCCTAGTAACGCTTGACCAGTATCATCCCCCATTCTGATAATAACCAAATTCTTACTGGGTACTATATATAGCTTTTGATCATTTTTGCCTAAACCTGCTATAAGGTCATTTGGAGCATCTGGCATTAATTCTCCGGGGAATTCATTTTCGAACGCTGGTGCTCTAAAACTTGATTTTCCATTTAACCACCATAAATATCCATAAGATGGATTTAGGTTTTGCGAAGTAGTAGTCATTTCGGTAAAGTAGTTTTGATCCGTAAGAATTTCAGTAGTGTTCCATGTTCCTTTGTTTAGGTTTAAGAGGCCAAAACGAGCCATGCTTCTAGCTGTGCTATAGTAAATGTTAGTGTATCCAAGGCTGACCCAAGCTCCATTCATACCTATTTTGTTTTTTAATTTAGTATCAAAATAGGTATTGTAATCTGTGTTTACAGCTCCAGCAACGATATCTGTCAGTAGTGTATAGGCTGCGTTATGGTAGTACCAAAAACTCCCTGGTTCATTAAGATACGTAAGGCAATCAAAATTAGTGCAATTTTGCAAAAGAATATTAGTGTAATCTAAGCCTGTAGTCATCGTTAAATGATTTCTGACTGTAATTGCTTGTTCTTGGTCTGTTGTGATATCTGCCCATTGAGTTCCTAGGTATGTTGAAGAGGGTTCGTTAATATCTAGTAACCCTTCTTGTTGAGCCAATCCAACAGTAAAAGCAGTCAATGTTTTTCCTGCAGAATACCAAGGGTTGTTATCAGAGACTGAACCTCCATTAAAGTACTTCTCTACTGCAATTTTTCCATTTTTTAGAATAATAAAAGCCTTAGTATCTTTTTCATCCAGAAAGTCAAGAAGTGGTTGTTCTGCCGCAGCATTCCACCCTAAGTCACTAATAGTGGTGGTTTCCCATGCTTCAGAATCGATAGGAGGAAAATATAAATCGCTTTGATCAGGGTTAGGAACTTCTGTAAGAATTTCTTCTGCGCCATCAGAACACGAAAGGATAAGGCTAAGTAATACCGAATAAAATAAGGTCATTCTATTTTTCATAAGTTGGGGGTTGTGTAGATTTAGACATTACAATATACAAAAGGTTTAAATGATTGATTTTTTTTAACATATAGAGTTATTGGTAATTATGTGCTAAACTTTAGTTATTCATTGTATCTTTGCAAACCTTTATCCGGAAGATATGAGAACAAAGACTTTAAAGAAAAATAAGATCAATGTAGTTACATTAGGTTGTAGTAAGAATGTGTATGACAGTGAGGTTCTTATGGGACAACTGAAAGCTAACAACAAAGAAGTAGTTCACGAAGAAGAAGGGAATGTCGTGGTTATTAATACTTGTGGTTTTATTGCAAATGCAAAAGAAGAGTCTGTAAATACTATTTTAGAATATGTACAGAAAAAAGATCAAGGTATTGTAGATAAAGTTTTTGTTACTGGATGTTTGTCAGAAAGATATAAGCCGGATTTGCAGAAAGAAATTCCGGATGTAGATCAATATTTTGGTACTACAGAGTTACCAGGCTTATTGAAAGCGTTGGGAGCAGATTATAAACATGAACTAATAGGAGAGAGATTAACAACAACTCCTAAGAATTATGCATATCTAAAAATAGCAGAAGGTTGTGATCGCCCATGTTCTTTTTGTGCAATTCCATTGATGCGTGGTAAGCATAAATCAACACCAATTGAAGAATTAGTTACCGAAGCAGAAAAGTTAGCTGCCAATGGAGTGAAAGAATTAGTGCTAATTGCTCAGGATTTAACCTATTATGGACTTGATCTTTATAAAGAAAGAAAGTTAGCGGATTTACTTCGTGAATTGGTAAAAGTCGAAGGAATAGAGTGGATACGTTTACATTATGCATTTCCAACAGGATTTCCGATGGAAGTATTAGACGTAATGAAACAAGAACCTAAAATATGTAATTATATTGATATCCCATTACAGCATATAGCAGATCCGATTCTGAAGTCAATGCGTCGCGGTACTACGAAAGCAAAAACTACTAAGCTGCTTAATGAGTTTAGAGCGGCAGTGCCAGAAATGACAATTCGAACTACATTAATTGTTGGGTATCCAGGAGAAACACAAGAAGATTTTGAAACACTAAGAGATTGGGTAAAGGAGATGCGTTTTGAACGTCTTGGATGTTTTACATATTCTCACGAAGAAAACACACATGCTTATAACCTAGAAAATGATGTTCCGGAAGATGTGAAAATGGATCGTGCCAACGAAATCATGGAAATACAATCACAAATCTCTTGGGAGCTGAATCAACAGAAAATAGGACAAGAATTTAAGGTTGTTATTGATAGAAAAGAAGGGCCTTATTTTGTAGGTAGAACAGAGTTTGACTCTCCTGATGTAGATAACGAGGTGTTAATTGATGCATCTAAGTTTTATTTAAAAACTGGAGAATATACCACCGTTAAAATATACGAAGCAGAGGATTTTGATTTGTATGGAGAATTAGTTTAATCTGGATGTAGCGGGTTTGTAGTCTCCGTGAAATACTACTTTCTAATTTTTACCTCGATCGCTGCTTTGTAACCAAGTTTACCTAACAGTATTGTCCGGGTTTTTAGGCCATAATGTTTTATTAGATAGTATACCTTTTTCAGTATTGATCTGATTTTGTAATACCATTTCCCATCTTTAATGTCTCTTTGGATATGTAATAATCCAGAGTTATCCACCCAAAATTACTCCCATTGATTCGTTCTTGGATTATATTTGTTTAAACGTGTTTTGTGATATTAAGATGTTGTAGAATTGATAGGTTTCTTTTATTTCCATACTATCAACAATTATTTCAATTTTACTTTTACCAACAATTGTGTTAGTATCATATTTGTAGACATTGCATTCACCAACCCAAAAATTAAATTCGGTACATTTATAAACATTGTTTTTAGGCGGATAATATAGTCGTTATACATGCTAGTGTAAAAAATATGCCGTGTTTAGTTTTGTTTAGAAATATTGATAAAGAAGGAGACTTTAAAGATAAAAAAAATCGAGGATCATAACAATCCTCGATTCTGTTGCGTAATACTCTTTAGATTTTTTGGCTAATTCTAATATAAGAGAGAACTTTATTTCTTTATTTTATTAAGGGACAAAGTTTTATGTTAAACGCTTTATTTTTAATTTAATTTTATTCGGGCGCAAAAGTATTTAAAAAAGAGATACGAAATTCTTAATTTAAGACAATGTTCTTTTTGGTTCTATTATTAAAGGAAATGATAACTTGAGATTTTCGTAACTCTCTAAAGACAGGGGTTGAGATATCGGCAGCGCAATGAAAAAAATGGTTAGTTGAATGTATTTTTTTTAGGCTTTTGTTGAAATATATTCATTGCCTTTTTTATCCAAAAGGATGTAAACTTAACAATTTGGTAATATTAGGAATTGAAACACCTTTGCTTTAATAATTTTCCTCTAAAGAAAAAGCTGACAAGTTGATTATAATATAATAAGAGAGTTTGATGTGTTTATTTAGGTCTATTTTTGTTTGAATTCTTTTAGAATAAGAAAAAGGCTTGAATTTTAATGATTTCAAGCCTCTCTATATTTAACCAAAAGGTTTTATTTATATAGTTTCGAATAACTCGTTTATCGGTTTACGGACCTTTTTATTATCCTGAGTTAAATCTTCTTCAGATCGATATCCTATTGTTGAAATTACTGCAGCAGATAGTCCCTTTTCGGATAATCCTAATATGTCATTATAGGCTTTTGGTTCAAAGCCTTCCATAGGACATGCATCAATCTTCAGTTCTGCGCAGGCAGCAAGTAAGTTTCCTAAACCTATATAAGTTTGCTTAGCAGTCCAGGATTTTACTTCGTCATCACTGAATTCACTGATTTTGGACTTCATAAAATCACCATATCCTTTTAAGTCATCTAAATTTAAATCTTGTATAGTTGCTTTTAGTTTTAGATAGTCATCAATTACTTTTTCATCCACTTTTGTGTAGTTGCAAAAAACAATCAATTGTGAAGCATTTACTATTTGAGATTGACCCCAAGATTTAGGTTGTAATTGTTTACGGATTTCTAGATCTTCTATAATTAAAACTTTATAAGCTTGTAATCCATAAGAAGAAGCAGACAAAGAAATTGCATTTTTAATTTTTTCGAGATCAGATTCGGATATCTTTTTTGTTGAATCAAATTTTTTAGTGGCGTAACGCCATTCTAGATTTTTTAATAGTTGCATATCTATATGATTTTATTGTGTGATAGGAACTTCCATTAATAATATTTTAGAAGCTTCGTTCGATTTAATTTTAATTTGTTCTACGTCCCAAATTCCTAATCCATCTCTTTTTTCTAATACTTTATCTTCGATAGTAACACTTCCTTCTAAAACAAAAGCATAGACGCCATTTTTTTTGTCTTTCAATGTATAGGTTTGTAAGTGTTCGTTTTCTAGTTCGCCAAGATGAAACCAAGCGTCTTGATGAATCCAAACTCCATTATCATCTGGATTAGGAGATAGAATTTGATACAATTCATTTTTGATGTTTTTGTTATCTATCGCAATCTGATCATATCTGGGAGTTACATTTTTCTTATTGGGAGTTACCCATATTTGTAGAAACTTTACCTCCTTGTCCGAGTTTTTATTATACTCGCTATGAAAGACACCTGTCCCGGCACTCATTACTTGGATATCACCCTGTTTGATTATGGTTGTATTACCCATACTATCCTTGTGTTCTAAGTCACCTTCCAAGGGAATAGATATAATCTCCATGTTGTCGTGAGGGTGTTTACCAAATCCCATTCCGGATGATACCGTATCATCATTGAGCACCCTTAGCGCTCCGAAATTCATTCTTTCTGGATTGTAGTAATTTCCAAAACTAAAGGAATGGTAAGAGTTTAACCATCCAAAATTAGCTTTTCCTCTAGTATCTGATTTATGCATTATCGTTTTCATAATATATCCTTTCTTTATATTTGAATACAAAGTTCTGGTATTATATGTTGGTCTGAAATGTGAGAATACGAAAGAATATTATAAAAATCCGATCTCTAGATTTTTTGCCTAAAGTATGAAGGAGGGAAGCTAGTGCATTTCTTAAAGAAGTTACTGAAATTAGCAGGTTCAGTAAACCCTAAATCATATCCAATTTCTTTAGTAGTTTTATCAGAAAAACTTAAAAGCCTTTTTGCAGCAATAATAATTCTGGATTGTAAATATTCTTTTGCAGTTTTTCCTATAAGGGATTTGATAGTTCTGTTTAAATGGTCCGGGGTAACGTGCAATGCTTCTGCATACTGCTGTACCTTATGCCAATCTGAGAAATGTTTTTCGACTAAATTTTTATATTCTTTCAATATAACGGAGCCTACGTGAAGTTGCTGAGGGTCTTTTGTCTCAATATCACAGATATTATTACTGTAAATAAGAAATAGCTTTAATAAGGCTCCAATGGCTTCTAGTTTAAATTTAGAATTGGAGGAATAAGTATTAAAAATCTGGGAACTATATGCATTCAATTGTTTTAATTGAAGTTCATTTAAATAAAGTGGAGGAGTGTGTCCATAATCCTGAAATAAGTTGATGTCTTCAATAAAACGATAGTTAATGTTGTTCTTCGCAAGAAATTGTCTAGAAAATGTGATTACCCAACCATAGGATTTCTGTTCTTCTTTTATTTGATGTACTTGTCCTGGACTTAGGAAAAAGGCTTGACGATCTTCAAGTAAGAATTCATTAAAATCAATAATATGCGCACCTTTAGCTTTTGATACTAAAAGAATGATGTAAAAATCGTGGCGATGAGGTGTATCGGTGGTACCACCGTTTTTGTCGTAAATATCTTCCATTTTTTTGATGTCAAAAACAATTTGGTTTTCAGTTTCATCAGTTAATTTGTATGTTTTGATGGAAGTCATTTGTTGCTTTTAAATATAAATACGTGTAAAATATTGATCTGTCTGATAAAGAATGTTGCCATAAAAAGCAGCCAGTTTCATAATACTTTTTTTTAGTTCAATTGTCTAATCATTTATTTTAATTAGTTAATAATAATACAAATAAAAAAGGGAAAGTCGTCTGGACTTTCCCTTCAAAATAAGATTTAATCTTCTTGTTTGCTAATTCTAATCTATAAAAGAGATTTGTCGTAATTAGTCATTACCACCGATTACGATTTCTCCATCTTCGTTGTTTTCGTCTTCAGTGTTATCCTCAGTTTCGTTATTGTTGCTTTCTTGGTTGAAAACTTGACTTTCAATAGTTTCGTTTTCACAAGAAACGAATACTGATGCTAATGCTAATACTAATAAGAATGTAATTTTTTTCATGTCTGTTTGTTTTATTATTTTAATTTTATTTTGGGATATTTTATTTTTTAGTTACCTAAACCGTGACTACTATCTTCATAGATGTCAATGATTTCTGGTTTTTCATTTCCTTCATTAAAAGTCTCGTCTTCTACAGAAGTATTTTCGCAAGATGCTAAAGCAATAACGAGCATAAATAGAAATGGGATTTTTTTGATCATTTTAATAAAAATTAATTATGTGTTTACTTTTTAGTTTTGTTGTTTTTTCAAAACGGGTGCAAATGTATCTAAAAAAAGAATCCAAACTCTTAAAAATATCTTAACAACTCTTTGCATATAGGGGTTTAGGCAATATGAGGTGTGCATAGTCTTTAATAAATAAGAAAGAAGTTTGCATATATGGTATCGTATTGAAACAAATCGATAAATTATGTGCAATCTTTTGAGGTAAAAGTTGTAAATCGAATAAAAATCAAATACGGTTCAAATTAACAATTTGATAACATTGAAGCCTTTATTAATGTTTGTTTTGATTATTTTTTTATAAAATGTGTGTTTTAATAAGAATATTTCAATAATAAGTCACATAGGTCAATGTTTTGTTTAGGGAAATAAACAACTGTTTATGTAGTTCTTAATATTGATATTGATTAAAAGTTGAGATTTGAGAATAAGGGTCTTCTATAGCCAGATATTTATTGGGTTTGCATTCATAAATTTTAGTAAGATTTTCTTAATTACGCTTATGATTAGCTTTTATTCTGTTAACCCTACCAATCCCAGTTTTGTGGATTAATTGTTATAAGGTATAGTTGTATGGTTTTGATTAGTGAGATGCTTTAATCATAAAACTGTTGGTTGTGTACCAATAACTTTAATCCCCAGTTCGCTTAAAGTATTTACTTTCTTAGGGTTATTAGTTAGCATTCTAATAGATATTGTTCCTAATTCATTTAAAATTTTTGCGGCCGGAGAAAAGTCTCTAGCATCTTTTTTAAAACCAGCCGCTTCATAAGCTTCCGCTTGCGAGAATCCTTTGTTTTTATATGTAATACTTTTAAGCAAAGCAAGATGTCCATTAGACTTGCCTTCCTGATCTAACCAAATAATAATTCCTTTACCTTCTTTTTGTATAAGTTGTTGTGAGATTTCCATTTGCTCCCTGCAGTCACATTCTATACTATTAAAATGATGAGCGAAAATGCAAGAGGAGTGTACTCTACATAATACATTTTCTTCATCTTTTACATCGCCCATAACCAGTGCAAAGGATTCTTTCTGACCATCGTAAAACAGAATTTCACGATACTCACCAAACTTGGTTTTTAGATTAGTTTCGGCTAGTTTAACTATCATAATCCTATTTTTAATATCCTTTTTTAAGTGTATTAATTATAACTACTCCATTTTAAAGTATGATGGTTTCAAAAATATTTCATCTATTCAGATTTCTCAGTCCTTCATAGACTACTATACTCACGGCATTAGCGAGATTTAAACTTCTGATATGCTCATTAAGTATTGGTATTTTGTATGTTTTATTCGAATTAGCTTCAGTGATCTCTGTGGGTAAACCTGCTGATTCTTTTCCGAATATAAGAAACATATCATCTTCATAATCAACCGACCAATGATCTGTCTTTCCATGGCTAGAGAAAAAAGCCATTTTCTTTCCTTTATGTATCAATAAGAATTCATCTAAACTTTCATAAGTCTTTAAAGAAATATGTTTCCAATAATCCAGTCCAGCGCGTTTTAATCTTTTATCACTTAATTCAAAACCAAACGGTTTTACGAGATGTAAATTTGATCCTGAAGCTAGGCTTAAACGGCCAATATTCCCGGTGTTTGTATGTATTTCTGGTTCTACAAGAACTATATTATATGCCATTGATTATATTATTTTATCCCTTTACTTTTATTTGTATTTGATTCGTTTAAAATAATAAGTTTTTGCCATATTTTTCTGCTTAAGCCTGTTGTAAGTACCTCAATCTCATTTACTGCTCGCACAACAGCTTCATCCGGTAAACTTTGAGAATATAGAGCAGCTACCTTACCAACGAGTGCTGTAGCTTCAGAACAATAATCCAGATATCTTTGCAGTTCGAATCTGGTAAACGTTCTTTTGGGCGAATTTTCTGTTGCGGATTCTGGTAAATCAGTTAAATTAGGATCTTTGGTTAATTGATGCATGTCAATTACATGGGCGATAACCCTAAGTTCGTTAAGAGATTTAAGAGCACGACGTGTTTTTAACCTAGATTCTAATGAAACTAAAAAGAAAATAGCTGCACCTAATAGTATGATATCGTTAAATATAGCTTCTGATATAGAAACGATATTACTAAGTGTTGTGTTTTCTATTCGTAAGTCGATATAAGTAATACTATAGATTAATCCACCTAAACCAACTAATATCACCAAATAAGCAAAAATTCTCAACGATAGGTTTGGTTTGGAAATCCAATCTATATTCTGTTTGCTGTCTTGAGCGGTTTGCAAAAAATTATGACATACTTTTTTAAGTCCTGAATCGGGAAATCTATCAGAGATTCTTTTCTCCAACAAAGAGATAGTGTCAATAATTTTTTCGGGATCTAGTTTTAAAGGATTACTCATATTCTTAATTACGCAGGAAGCCTTTTAATAATAAACTTCATCTGTCCACGATGATTGGATTCGTGCTCGCATACGTGAAACCACTTAGCATAATTGTTGGTGGGTTGATTACCAAAAAAGGATTCAGATTTCATTATCCATTGATCATCTCTTTTGGCAAATTCTTTTTTGGTTACTTCCCTAACTTCTGCAAGTGTTTGAAGGTAATAATCAATAGAGTTCCCTTTAATTATTTCTCTTCCTTTTTTACCTAAACCACTGGCAATGTCCCATTCTTTTTTTATGTCTTCATCCCATTTGCCCCAAGCTATTTCGTCAAAAGTATTAAGCTGATAATATCTTTCTGTTGCTGCTAGATGTAACAGCATGGCGCCAACGGAATTGGATTGCTCATCTATTTGAAAATCCAATTGCGCTACCGTAAGATCTTTAACAGTTTGAACAACCCAAGCTCTCATCATAGTCATCGTAGATAATAAGGTACCAATTTGTGGAGAATATCCTTTTTGTGGACCTATCAAATAAATGTTATCTGAAGTGTTTATAGAAGCAGTTTCATCTGTAAAGCTCATCAAAGGCGTAGCTGCTAGTCCTGCTGTTAGTATTGCCGAACCTTTGATGAATTTTCTTCTACTGGTTTTATTAGATTCTTTTTTCATCATTGAGAGATTTTAGAATGAATAATTATATTAGCAACTATGCTTTTATTTTACAGTAATAGGAAACCCCCGATCTTTCATCAAGGCTTCTATTTTGGCATCACGACCACGAAACAATCTATAGGCTTCTGCAGGATCCATAGCGTTTCTGGGAGCAAAGAGATATTTAACTAATTTGGCAGCAACTTCTTTGTCATAGAATCCATTAGGAGCTTCAGCAAAGGCTTCTGCTGCATCAGATGTTAGGACATCTGCCCACATATATCCATAATAGGCAGTTGCATATCCTTCTCCAGAAAATACATGTCCAAAATGAGGAGTACGATGACGCATTACTAATTCTTTCGGCATATCTAGTGCTGCTAAGGTTTCTTTTTCGAATGCATCCACATCAATATTTGATGGATCTGCTAAATGAAATTTCATGTCCATCAATGCAGATGCTAAATACTCTGTAGTAGCAAATCCTTGATTAAAAGTAGCTGCTTTCTTCACTTTAGCAACTAATGCTTTTGGCATAGGTTCTCCTGTCTTATAATGAACTAAATAAGTATCAATTACTTTATCTGTAGATAACCAACGCTCTAATAATTGAGATTGAAACTCAGTGTAATCTCTAACACCGCCATTAAGAGTAGGATATCGTACTTCTGAAGAGAAAAAATGTAACGCATGACCGAATTCATGAAAAAAGGTTGTGGCATCATCCCAGGATACCAATACAGGTTCTCCAGGAGCTGGTTTTACAAAATTTGAATTGTTGGATGCTAACACTGTTTTCTTGCCATCAAAAGTGGTGTGACTTCTGTAGGTTGTTGCCCAGGCCCCAGAACGCTTTCCTGTTCTGGCAAAAGGATCTAAATACCACAATCCTATATGTTCTCCCGAAGTTTTATCTTTTACTTCCCAAACGTTTACGTCTTCGTGGAATACAGGAACCGTTCCTTTTGCTACTGCGGTAAACTCATAATTAAATAATTCTCCAGCTACGAAGAACATAGCTTCTGTAAGTTTATCTAATTGTAAGTATTGTTTAACTTCATCAGAATCAAGATCATACTTTTTCTTTCTAACTTTTTCTGCATAATATCTGTAATCCCAAGGCTCAATGGTAATATTATCTTTATTAGCATCTGCTACAGCCTGCATATCGGCTACTTCTTCCTTTACTCGAGCAATAGCAGCTGGCCAAACAGCATTCATTAATTTCATAGCGTTTTCAGGATTCTTCGCCATTCGGTTCTGTAATCTCCAGTCGGCATAATTATTATATCCTAATAAGGCTACACGCTCTTTTCTTAATTTAAGAATTTTAGCAATGTTCTCATTGTTGTCTTTATCATCTCCATTATCACCTCTGGAGTAATAATTTTTCCAAACCTTTTCTCGCAGTGCTCTCTCTGTAGAATATTTTAGGAATGGATCCATAGAAGATCTTGTATTGGTTACAGCATATGTACCTTCTTGTCCTTTGTCTGCAGCAGCTTTTCCGTATGCTTTGATCAGCGGTTCTGATAATCCTCCTAATTGATCTTTAGTAAGGTAAGTCACATATCCTTCTTCATCTGCTAAAATATTATTAGAAAAATTCGTGTATAATTCGGATAATTCTTTATTTATTTCCGCGTAGCGTTTCTTTTTTTCCGTGTCTAATTCAGCACCATTCATCGCAAATTGTTCATAGGTCAATTGTACTACACGCTGCTGATCTGCTTCCAAAGGTTGTTTTTGAGAATTATCATATACTGCTTTAATTCTTTGGAATAAAATTTCGTTTTGAGATATTTTAGATCGAAAATCAGATAATTTCGGAGCCATTTCCTTTTGAATTTTTCTAAACTCAGGAGAAGACATATTGCTACTTAGAATTCCATAATATGTAAAAACTCTATTTAATTCTTGTCCTGACTTTTCTAACGGAACAATAGTGTTCTCAAAGGTTGGAGCATCAGAATTACTTGTGATAGCATCAATTTCCGCTAGATTCAGTTCCATGCCTTTTTCTAAAGCAGGTTTGATATCAGCAATATTCATTTTGTCAAAAGCAGGAGTCCCACTATATGGCCCTGTCCATTCAGTTAATAATGTATTTGAGATCTTTTCTTCTGAGTGTGTGTTTTCCACGGTTTCTTTCTTTTTATTACAACCCGTTATAGCAATCAGTGAAAAAATCGCTATAGTTTGCAGTGTTTTTGAGATGTGTTGAGTATTCATGTTTTTATATTTAATTCCTTTATTCTTTTGTGTTAGGGATAATAGTGGCATCCTTTTTACGTCAGTTCTAGTGTCACATTTTCATGTGGCGTACTTCGATAATGCTCAGCAGAACTACCGAGAACAAGTAAAAAGATATAACGAATAGCCCGACCTGCCTGAGGCAGAAACGCCATTATAGGTATTCTACTATCAATTAATCTATAATCTAAACTTATTGTTATTAGTAAAGAAAATTGCATTTACAAAAAACAGTTTTCCGTTTTCCCAAAAAGATCTAAATAATGGATTATCTACTAAATAAATTACACTTCCATTCCCCATTCTCGCTTCACCAAAAACTAATGAGTTTTTAAGTCCTTTAAAAGCATCTTTGCCGGAAAAACCTGAAACACTTGTTGGTTCTTCGATATAGGCAACATTATATCCATCTTGCATAAACTTATAAGAACTGCTACCTAATTTCAGACTAAAATAGGTGTCCTCATATCCAAAGGCTAAAGGATGTGATGTGTCTACTTTAGTTTTATAAATACTTCCAGTAATAAAGTCTTTAACTCTTTCGCGTTCCCGTTTGTCGTAAGGTATTAGATTTCCAATGGAATCTTTTTTCTCGTCTTTAGGTTTATTGCTTTTTAAATCAAAACCGTCTTTGTTAGCAAAGGCATTTACTGCATTCGCAATTGCGATTACTTTTCCTCCACTTCTAATCCATTCCTTTAGTTTATCCAGTGAACTTTTATCTAAATATCCACCATAATATCCATTAGGAAGTATCAATACATCGTACTTATCCAGGTTAACTCTTTTGAAATAATCTGTATCAATAGACGTGATTGGGTATTGTAGTTGCTGCTCAAAGAAATGCCAAATCTCCCCGTAGCTTAAAGAAGATGTGTAATTTCCTTTTAGTACTGCTATGCGCTGATTATTAATCAATTTTACATCAGGTGATCCAAAATCGACTCCATTCGAAGCGAAACTTGAGGTTGTAGTATAGAGTTTACGGTTATGCTTATTAGCAATATTAATTACAGTTTGATCATAATCTTTTGTTTTACGATTATCACTTTTGGTAATAATTAAACTCCCTTTTTTGAACTTTTCTCCACTATTCTCAAAGTTTTTTTCACTAAATCGAACTCTGATTTTATTGTTTAAAAGATCAGCAAGAAAAGCTGCATCATCAAGACTATTCCATTTTGCAATATATCCTGCTCCAGATGTATTGACAGTATTATTAATTTGACTACTTTTTTTACTTCCATTTGCTGGTATGAAAGAAGTAGAGGCAATAGCTTCTAATCCATATGCGTGTGGAATACTCCAGGCAGTAATATCATAGGTTAGAGGGTCGCTTAATTTTGCATCTGGTTCGAATAGTACTTTCACCATTTTACCTTTAGGTTGGTCTGTACTTACAACTAATGCTCCATTAGCATTGATACTACCTTGCTTATTTTCTCTAAAATTAAAACCGGATATCTTAGCACTATTGGTGTATCCATATTTTATCTCATGCTTGTCCAATAGTTCTGTTAGGGCCTTGATTTTGTCTGCATGACCGTTAAGTACGTAACTTTTATACTTTAAGGATGCGTTATTAAAGAACTTTTTGAATTCTGAGTTTAACTTTATAGCATTTTTTGAAGATATTTCTACAGTGGATAATCCCGTTGTAGTATGATGTAAAGCGCGATCTTTTAATGTAAGCACATAACCTTCATCAGTTTGTATACCTAATCCAGCACGACCGTGACCTGCTTGTTCATAAGTCATACCGATTGCTCCCATAAAAGTAGGGTAGGTATCTCCATAACTAGGATATAATAGGTCAAAACGTTCTCTAGTAAAAAATAACCAACCTTCTGCATCAAAATATCTAGCGTGATTTTTACCAATTTGAGTTTGAAAATCTCTTTGCCAAGGTGTAATAATTTCGTGAAAAGGCTCAGCTGCCGGTGCAAAATAATAAGGTTCGTTGATACCTTGCTCATGAAAATCTACGTGAACATGCGGCATCCATTTATTATAAGCGGTTAATCGACTATAGGATTCTACCTGTGTGGCCCAAGCCCAATCTCTATTAAGATCAAAAAGATAATGATTAGGTCGACCGCCTGGCCAAGGTTCATTGTGTTCAGTAGCATTTTGATCTGTATTATAAGGAGTAGCTTTGGTTTGATTATACCAATTGGCGTATCGATCTCTTCCGTCAGGATTTACACAAGGGTCTATGATGACTACTGTATTTTTTAACCATTCCTTTTTTGTAGTGATAAGTTCATAAACGGTTTTCATAGAAGCTTCGGTACTAGAAGCTTCATTACCATGAACATTATAACTAAGCCATACCACAGCAATTTGTGGATTACTATTTCCGGCTACGATACCTGTATTTTTAAGATGATCGAGACGAATGTTTTCAATATTTTTTTGATTCTCAGCACTCGTGATGACAGCATAAGTCAATGGTCTTCGCTCATTTGTTTTTCCATAGCTTTGATAAGTAACTAAATCAGAGTTAGCAGCCACATGATTAAAATAGTTTACTACATCTGCGTGACGTGTAAACTGACTGCCGATTTCATAACCTAAAAATGAAGCGGGAGATTGAAGATTGTTTTGTGCGGATACCCAAGTTATGGATACAACAAGGAGCATTAAGAGAATTTTTTTCATTGATGAGCTTTTAATTTTGGTAAAATACCGCCTTAAATTTAGGATATAAATTGTATTAACTAAATTTTAGGATTTGAGATAACTATATTCATAAATTTAGGTTTAGAAGATATGATCGCGTGAAGTTGATCAAGTGACTATTAAAAAAAATATAAAAAAATAGATGCAATCACAATCTACCGTATATTTATCGACTTAAAAAGACCACCCTATGCCTAGTGACTGTATTCCGTTTAGAGAAACAAATTACTTTTCATCTTTTATTTGTGATTATTTAGACGAAAAACCAGAACTAAAAGAATTTTATCATCGATTTCCAAAGCTTGACAATTTTAAAGATCAACTTCAGGAAAAACAACAATCTTTTCCATCAGAAAACCGCAAGGTATTGAAAGCTTCTTTATCTTCTCAATATAAAAATGTTGATATTTCTGAAGCTACCCAAAAGAACATTGATCTTCTGGATAAGGATACCACCTTTACGGTTACTACCGGACATCAGTTGAATTTATTCACAGGTCCTTTGTATTTTTTGTACAAAATAGTTTCTACGATTAATCTCACTAGCGTATTGAAAGAGAAACATCCAGAATATGATTTTGTTCCGATATATTGGATGGCGACAGAGGATCATGATTTTGATGAGATCAATTATTTTAATTTTAAAGGAAAAAAAATTCAGTGGAATCGTAAGGACGGTGGTGCAGTAGGGGTTTTTGATACCGAAGGATTAGATAAAGTTTTTGAAATTTTTTCTTCGGAAATTGGATCTGGACGAAATGCGGAACGATTAAAGTCTCTTTTTCGGGAAGCTTATCTGAAACACAACAACTTGGCAGACGCTACTAGGTATTTGGCAAATGAGTTGTTTAGAGATTATGGTTTGGTGATTGTAGATGCAGATGATAAAGAGTTAAAACGCCTGTTTATTCCATATGTAAAGAGAGAATTAGAAGAACAAGTTTCCTATAATACTGTATTGCCAAAAGCGGAAAAATTAGAAGCAAAAGGGTATAAGGTACAAGTAAATCCTCGAGAAATTAATCTGTTTTATCTATCTGAAGGATCAAGAGAACGTATTATAGAAAAGGAAGGTAGTTATTTTGTTAATGATACAGAGATTTCCTGGAGCAAGAGTGGATTACTAAAAGAACTCTCTGAGTTCCCGGAGCGATTTAGTCCTAATGTGATGATGAGGCCTTTGTATCAAGAAGTGATTTTACCAAACCTTTGCTATATCGGTGGAGGAGGAGAATTAGCGTATTGGTTGGAGTTAAAAGATTATTTTGAAGCTGTTCAGATTCCATTTCCGATGTTGTTATTACGTAATTCTGTTTTAATTAAAACTGAAAAGCAAGCGGACAAAATTAAGAGATTAGTTATTTCCGATACAGAATTATTTCTAAAACAACACGAGCTGATTAACCGAAAGGTGCGACAAATATCTAATATTGATATTAATTTTGATCCTCAGCGTAAAGTTCTAAAAGAGCAATTCGAAGGAATGTATGAGTTAGCTAAGCAAACGGATGTTACTTTTGTAAACGCTGTGAAGGCTCAAGAAGTAAAGCAGCTTAAAGGATTAGATGTGCTAGAAAAGCGACTGTTAAAAGCCCAAAGAATAAAACTTAGTGATCACGTACAGCGATTGACTACAATCCAAAATGAACTATTTCCTAATCAAAGTTTGCAGGAACGAAACACCAATTTCTCTGAAATGTATCTGGAATATGGGGAGGAATTGATTTCGGAATTGATAAAACAGCTCGATCCTTTATGTGGGGAGTTTGTAGTTTTAAATATGTAGGATAATTTCCATTAATACATTATTAGTAGGTATTTCTAATTTTTTACGAAGTCGATAACGAGCTTTTCGTACGCCTTCTTGAGTTATATTTAATATACTGGCAATCTCTTTAGAAGAAAGATTCATTTTTAACAAAGCCATTAAGCGTAGCTCATTTGGAGTAACATTAGGATATTTACTTTTAATATTGGCATAGAAATCTTTATGTACTTGTTCAAAATGATTTTTGAAGTTCTCCCAACTACTATCGTCTTTTAAATCAAAATTAATAATTTGAATTACTTTTTGATAATTGTATTGAGTGTTTTGATCTTCTGAATATCTAATTAGTTCTACTTCTTCTTTTAGATTTTCTAATACGTTATTTTTTTTAGCTAGATGTAGAGAATTAGTGGTTAGCTCTTTTTTCTTAGTGTCTAATTCTCGATTTAATAATGTTTTTTCAAGACAACTAAGTTTAATCTTCTTTCTAAAAATAAATATAGCCGTTCCCAGTAAGATGTTACCAATTCCTAATCCTAAAATCAAAAGAATATTTTGAAGTTTTGTTTGTTGGTTTTGTTTTTCTAGCTCAGTAATTTTAAGCTCTTTTTTACTGATTTCGAATTTGGCTTGAAGCTCGGTAGCTTGTTTATTTTTTTGAATAATCTCCAAAGAGTCTTTCAACTTTGATAAATTTTTGTAATACATATAGGCATCGCTGCTATTTCCTTCTTTTTCTGCAATATGAGCAAGTGTTTGATTCGCTTCTTTTTCGGTTTCCAGGTCATATGCTTTTTTTGAAATAGAAATGGATTTTTCAGCATGAGACTTAGCCGAGTCCAATAGATTTAATTTAAAAAAAGACTTTGCGATGGAATTGTAAGTGATCGCTTTTTGTATATAATTCCCTGTTGAGCTATAGTTTTTTAAAGCATTTTTTTGATAAAGAAGTCCTTTGGAATATAATTCCATTGCGTAATAAGTATTTCCAATCTCGTATTGAGCAATGGCAATTGTTTTAGGATTTCCTTTTTCTTTTCTAAGTAATAAGGATTTTTGAAAGTGGTCTAATGCTTTCTGATAGTTGTGTAATCCTCTTTGACTTATTCCTATGTTTTGGAGAATAACACTAAGATGCCTTTTGTTACCGGCTTCTGTGATTATAGGTAAAGATTTATTGAGGTATACTAGAGCTTTCTTAAAATCTTTCTGTTTGATCAGAAAGTTACTAATATGAATATAAGTACGACCAATACCTTCTATATTATTGTATTGTTCATATAGTTTGTTAGCTGTAAGAAAATGTTCTAATGCTTTTTTTCTGTGTTTCATTAAGCTATAAGAAACTCCAATGTTTTCTATAGATTTTATATAGGATATAGAATCTGGTAAGGATTTAAATATCTCACCAGCTTTCTGAAAATTTTCAATTGCTTCCGTATAATGATTTAGGTGATTTTGAACTGCACCAATTTGATGTAATGCCGAAGCTTGTCCCCAGGAATGCCCTATTTCTTTATTAATTGCCAAGGCCTTTTTAAAGCGAAATAGCGCGGAATCATATTCTTTTTGATAATAATAAACTACTCCTAAACAGTTATTGGCTCCTGCAATTGCCCTAGGCTTTTTGATTTTATGAGCAATGCCAAGAGCTTTATTGATATGTTGTTTTGCTAGTACAGGATTAGAAGTTGCATATTGAATACCCAGGTCATTAAATGCTTTGACGAGCGTAGTATCTGGTGTAATAGTGTTAGTAGTTATTAGTAGAAGACTATCTACTATTTGTTTATTTTGTGCTTGTAAACCAAAGTTGTATAATAAGATAATATAACAAATACTACTTATACAAAGAGTTTTCATTTTGTGAGGTGTGATGGTTTAAAGAGTTTTTCAAAAATAAAGTTTTACTTCAAAAATTGACTTCTCTTAACAAATAGGTAATACAATCTTAAAACGAGCTTTTTTTGTGATTTGTAATTATTTGATTTTTAGATTAAAAGAAAAACTTCCCTTCTAGATGTATAATAGAAAGGAAGTTTATTTAAAATTGGAAGTAAATAAGATTTAATTTTCTTTTACTAATTTAGTGCTGTATGATTCACCATCTTCAAACTGAATGTTTAAGATGTAAACACCGCTTAGTTGTTGTAAGTTAATATGAGCACTTTTTTGCTCCCCTTTTTTGATAACTACATCTGTATGTGATAAGATAACACGACCACTAAGATCAGAAATGGTTATGTCAACTTTTCCTTCGGTTAATCCATAGTAGTTAATGTTAAAATCTCTTTTGCTTGGATTTGGATAAGCTACAAAACCAACTTCTTCTAACTCTGATGTTAGCTCTTCTGATGTGTCAGATGTTTTGTTTTCTGTTTCATTTCCATTTTTACCTTGCGCTACA
Source organism: Aquimarina sp. BL5 (assembly GCF_003443675.1). Lineage (NCBI taxonomy): Bacteria > Pseudomonadati > Bacteroidota > Flavobacteriia > Flavobacteriales > Flavobacteriaceae > Aquimarina > Aquimarina sp. BL5. The sequence continues at coordinate 5,212,365 of NZ_CP031963.1, forward strand.
GAACGGTATGAACTATTGATATATGGTACAGTTTGCTCACAAAAAGTTAGCATTTTGTTATCAAAACCTTCTGTGTTTTTAGTGATAAGATAATTCTCTTTCCAGATATCATTATTAAATCCATCGTATTCAGCAAAGTCTGCCATCGCCTTATCTTCAGCCAATTGATTTAGATCGGGTGTTAATGCACTTACTGTAGCATAAGAAAAATCTGTGATCGCATCATACGATTGTCTGATGATCTCTCCATTTTGTTTACCACTTTCTCCAACACCAGATAATCCCATATAATCAATTTCTAAAGTAACTGAAATAAACCTTTTTAATGAAACAGCAGTGTTTCCTGAAAGACTATTCAGGTTTTGAGCAAGCGTATTTTGATCAATAAATCTTGTAATATCTAAAGAAGTTGGCAATTGTTTGTCAAGATCAATACCATTGGAGATCATATATGGTTTTGTTCTTCGGGAGTTCACAGAATACCCTTCAGAATTATAAGTAGTGATCACATAATTAGCGGAGAAGAGACCAAATTCCGTTCCTTGAATTTTATCCATATTTGTGGTAATGTATGGCTTTTCTTTAAGACGAAAATGTGCTCCAAATTTATCATTTTGATTTTTCACAACACTAATAGCTACTCGTGGTGTATATACCAAATTAAAAACTCCTAATGGTTCATTATAATAAGGAAAGGCTCCTTTGGTGTTATTTCCAGTTTCTATAGGAGCATACTCTGCATTTTTAGATCCTGGTGTTGTGATCACCACATTATCAAAAACGGGTGTTTCTATAGTCAACGTTCCTTTTGCTGCTAATTCTGCAAATACTAAGCTAGGCTGAGGTGGAGGAAAGGATAGCGTAGTAGTCTGATCTGGTTCATCAGCTAAGTTATCCAGTCTTACTTTTACCGCAGCAGCTGTGGTAGCTCTACCACCACCTTTCATGGCCGTTCCTGCTGCATCCATAAATTCTCCTGCAACTTTTCCTGGACCTCCAAAATTTATAAACCCTAAGTCACCTGCTTCTGCAATTGCTTTTGTTGCTTTCCCTGCAGCAGATAAAAAATCTCCTGCAGCCATAGCTGCGGTTCCTTCATATTGTAATCGTAGGGCTTCTCGTTCCCAATCAGGTACTTTTCTGCCAGGTATCGTAAGATCAGTTTCATTACTCCAAGGAGTGTCTTCCCATTCATTTAAACTTTTAAGACTAATATCTCCAAGGCTTTGAGATTGTTCTCCGTATGGAGTGTCCATTACTCCTGTAAGATAAGAGTCTGAATTGGCCATCCACTCATCATAACCATCTGCTCCGGCAGGAATACTACCTCCTAATGTTTTACCTACGATCTCCATGGATCCTTGAGTTACTTTATCTACTTTGATCTGTAAATTAGATTCGAAGAAACAGGTACAAGGATCATAGTTGAAGATGAAATCTACATAATAGAATTTGCTTTCTGAAGTATTATATAATCGAACTGATTTACTATACGCCTCTGATCCCAAAGTTGGATTATCTAAGGCTTTTCCTTGTAGATAACTAGACCACAACCTTGGTTGATGGTATCGACCACTGATGGTTTGTGTTTTTTTATCTACCAAAGAAACCCTCAGGTTATTGGCAATAGAACTATTGTGAATATATAAGAATACTCTAAGCGTACCAGTAAACCGATTGTATAGTACCATATAAGGCTCCCCACGCAGGTCTTCTTTTTGCAATCCATTTTCATCATATCCAAAATCCATTTGTATCATTTCCCATCCATCGATAGAACTAAAATCTTCTCCTCCCAGATAGGTGCCACTAGCAGATTGTTTAGAAGCTACTGGATATAGATCAGGATCACCTGTGGTATAAAAAGGACTTAATGGGAAAATTGTATTTGGAGTACCTTGATTTTCGAAAGCTATAGGGTATATGCGTTGGCGCCAATCAAAAGCATTTGTAGGACCATTACTTGGAGCGTATGAGAATTGTGGATCTGTATTATGTTGTGCAGGAGCATTGAGTTCTCCGAAATCTTCTCCACTAACAATGACTGCCTGTGGTTTATAGGATACTTGTACGCTTCCTTTTCGGGATATTGTGATTAACCGCGAATAATTACCACTATCTCCATTTAGTAAGATTGGAGTAGGTACTCCTGTCATAGTATAACTTTTGGTATCTTGTCGAGCAACTAAAGTACCATTATCATATCCAAAAACGATCGGAGTATCTGCAACAAACTCAGTATATTTTTCTATTCCTTTATTGAACAAATAAATTTCACCATCCTCATTCATTTCGATTCCTGAAAATAATTTTCTAGACCCTGGAGTTTGTAATGCTTCCTTGGTATATTTACTTACATTATAATCTAATAAACCAATTTTTGCGATCGCATCATTTTCAAAAATAACTTGAAACATATCTTCGGATCCGCCTCTTTTTAGAATAGTAATATTACCAGATCCTACAATGGCCGTATTATCATCTATTGGTGCTATTGCTTCGTTAGCGCTAATTTTAGTGTATTCTGATCCGGCAGCCCCACTTTCCAGCGTTTCAATAGAATGAAAGGCAGAATCGTATGTCGGAACTGAGATGTACTTATCTTCAAACGAACGAAATGTTCTAAAGGTAAATGTATAAGGTGCTGAGTCATTTAGATCAAGATTCTGAGAAGCTAAAGTTATATCATTAGACTTCCAGTATTGATCTGTTGTAGCGATACTTTGGATCAAATAATGCTTGTCTTCTTGCGTTACATATGGCATTACGAATTCAAAGAAATAGTTATCATCCATGTATTCGTTTTCTGTTTGATCATTAGTGATCATGCGTAACGAATTTGTTCCATTTTCTTGAGAATCTAAATACATCCAATCGGCACCATCGTCAACACTTACTAATGCAAATGCATTAAGTTTGTAATCTTGTACTAGCCACCATAACTGACTTTTTTTAAGAAAGTATACAAAAGAACGTTCTTCTATAGCCAATCCTTCTGAGGTTCTGGTCAAAAATTCGTTGTCTCTGCTATCTGGTGAGATGGTGATTAATGCTTTTACGGTTTGATTCCTTTTAAGCTCGGGAGTTTTTAATGATGCAAAACCAAAATCAAGACTTCTGTTCGTGCTAGAAACCTTATGTTCTTGTGCGTACAATTGATTGATACTGCACACTAGGCAGATGATACATAACCAATTCAGTATAAGTTTTGTGAATATTGTTTTCATAATAGGTATGTGTGAGATGATTAGTTTTTAGATGTGTTTTGTTCAAGTATGTTTAATCGCTGTTGTAATTGCAGGATCATTTTTTTCATCGTATCGTTTTCATCCTGTTGTTTTTTGATCAATTCTTGTTGTTTGATAGCATGAAGGTATAGTTCTTCGATTTTTTCTACTGAGATTGTAGTTACTTTTTTCAGATCTAATCCATTTGCAACAACCTCTTCTTCAGTTGGCATACCGGGTAAGCTATGATGTTGAGCAGTATGTGCTTTTATTACTGCTAATGGTGTTAATTCGTAATCCTCAGCGAATACATAATCAGGGAATGAAGAAGCATCTGCAATAAAACCAACGGCTTTGATTCTACCATCTACATGTAATTGTTCCGTAAGAGATTCATTGGAAATAGAGCCAATCGCTATTTTACCATCGGTATCTATATACAAAGCATCTGCTCCAAACGCATTTTTTACTGAGAAATGAGAATCAGGAATATTGGTTAAACGTAGGTTTAGGCCTTTGTTGATAGTTATTTGCTGTGAAATATCTGTATTTGCAAAATTTAGTGTACCGCTAACATTGAATGTATCATAGGATGTAATATCACCTCTAATATTCATTCCTTTGGTAAGTGTAACGGTATCATCAAAATTTGTGGTTCCGTTTATTTTTGTATCTCCGGTAATTAGCGTATTTCCATTTACATGTAACTTTTGTTGTGGGGCGGCAGTACCTATACCAATGTTACCATCTGGATTGATTTTAAAAGCATCAACAAAAGCTCCATTATTTTGTGAGCGTAATTGTAGTCCTATACTAGAACTTCCTGAATTGTCTTTAGCTTCTAAAAAAGTAGTTCCTGATTGACCGTATCCTTCTTTCGCTGAAAGAAATAATCCACCTTTAGCAAAGGCATTTCCTCTGATATCTATAGTTCCATAGATGGATAGGTTTCTTTGAATAGAAGTATTACCGTCAGGATTAATTCTTAAGGCGTTTCTAATATTACCATTAATTTGAGTACGAAGTTGCATTGCAATGTTAGATCTATTTGACTTATCTCTAGCTTGTATATATGCTGTTCCATTCTTGTTTTTTCCTTCAAATGCATGATAATAGGTATGCCCTCGGGCGTATATATCTCTAAATCTGAAATCGCGTTGCGCATCCATTTTATTAGTGTTAAAAAAACTTACCAATAGTACAATGAATAGGAATAGTTTGTTTGTTGTTTTCATTAGTATGTAGTTGCTATTTGTTTTGTATACTTTTTATTTGCTTTTGTAATTCAGTAACTAGTTGCTTTAGGTTTTTTATTTCTTCTTGCTGTTTGATTGTATGTAGATATAATTCTTCAATTTTTTCTACAGTTAGATTAGTTACTTGAGTTACATCTAATCCCTGAGCGACGACTTCTTTTTCGGTTGGCATACCAGGTAGACTTTTGTTTAGGGTAATGTAGGCTTTCACTTTTTCTAAAGACATCAAATCATAGGCTTCTGCAAATACATAATCTGGGAATGAAGAAGCATCAGCTATAAAACCACCAGCTTTGATTCTACCATCAACACTTAGTTGTTCAGTAAGAGATTCGCTAGAAACAGAGCCAATCGCTATTTTTCCATCAGTATCGATATACAAAGCATCTGCTCCAAATGCATTTTTTACTGAGAAATGAGAATCAGGAATATTGGTTAAACGTAGGTTTAGCCCTTTGTTGATAGTTATTTGCTGTGAAATATCTGTATTCGCAAAATTTAGTGTACCGCTAACATTGAATGTGTCATAGGATGTAATATCACCTCTAATATTCATTCCTTTGGTAAGTGTAACGGTATCATCAAAATTTGTGGTTCCGTTTATTTTTGTATCTCCGGTAATTAGGGCATTTCCATTTACGTGAAGCTTTCGATTCGGAGTAGTAGTGCCTATACCAAGGTTACCACTATTAGAAAGAACCATTTTGTCTACGTTACCAACTCTAAATCCGATATATCCGTTATTTGTGTTTTTCTTATTAATAAGGGTGAATTTTCCGTCTTTAGCAGCTAGCAAGCTATAGCTCTCTTTTCCTAACTGTGATTTATGTGTAAACCCCGCCCAATGCGCTCCATGTCCAATAATACCGACAAAAGCATTGCTCATAGTAGTACTACCATTAGTGTTAACTGAAAAAATCTCCGCGCCTGAGTTTTGCCATCCAGTGTAGGTGGGAGCATATGATAAAGTCATGCGATTTGACAAATTAGAAAGCGTAAAAGATATATTTCTATTCTGCATTCTGAACTCACTTTTATGATTGGATCTATCAGTATTAATAACGTAGGTGTCATAACTATGCCCTGTAGCACCACCAAAAGATTGAGCAAAGGAGGTAAGCGAGGTTCCTGCGCTTGCCAGAGTAATGAATAGTAAGTTTTTGAATTTTTTCATGTGTGTTTTTTTGATTTATGAGTTTTGCTATTTCTGTTTTATATATTGTTCGATTTGTTCTAATCTTTTATGTAAGCCATCCATGTTTTCTTTTTGAATCTTTGTACTTTCTTTCTGGTCTTTGAGTGATTTTTTTAAGGCTAAGATTTCCTTTCGCTGTTGAATGATTAATTCTTGTTGTGCAATAGCATGTAGATATAACTCTTCAATTTTTTCAACAGAAACTGTCATCACTTTTTTGATATTCAACCCATTATTGATTACCTCTTTTTCGGTTGGCATGTCAGGTAGTTTATGATGTTTGGTGGTATATGCTTTTATTGCCTCTAAAGACATCAACTGATAATCATTAGCAAATACATAATCAGGGAACGAGGATGCGTCAGCTATAAAACCACCAGCTTTGATTCTACCATCTACGTTTAGTTGTTCAGTAAGAGATTCGCTAGAAACAGAGCCAATCGCTATTTTTCCATCAGTATCGATATACAAAGCATCAGCTCCAAATGCATTTTTCACTGAGAAATGAGAATCAGGAATATTGGTTAAACGTAGGTTTAGCCCTTTGTTGATAGTTATTTGCTGTGAAATATCTGTATTCGCAAAATTTAGTGTACCGCTAACATTGAATGTGTCATAGGATGTAATATCACCTCTAATATTCATCCCTTTGGTAAGTGTAACGGTATCATCAAAATTTGTGGTTCCGTTTATTTTCGTATTTCCGGTAATTATTGCATTTCCATTTACGTGAAGTTTTCGATTAGGAGTAGTAGTGCCTATACCTAGGTTACCACTATTAGAAAGAACCATTTTGTCGATGTTACCAACTCTAAATCCAATATATCCGTCATCCGTATCTGCCTTATTTATTAAGGTAAGTTTTCCGCTTTTGGATGCTAGTAAGCTGTAATTGGGTGTGCCTTTCATTGATTCATGTGAAAATCCTGCCCAATCTGATCCATATATCGTAAGACCGACAAAAGCGGTGCTCATGGTAGTACTGCCGTTAGTATTTACAGAGAAAATTTCTGTTCCATTATTTGCCCATCCTTTATATATTGAAGAATATGATAAAGCCATTCGATTGGATAAATTAGAAAGCGTAAAAGATATACTTCTATTCTGCATTCTAAACTCACTTTTATTATTAGATCTATCATTATTGATGATAAAGGTGTCAAATTTATCACCAGTAGGTACTCCAAAAGATTGAGCAAATGAAGTAAGGGAGGTTCCTATGGTGAATAGTATGATGAAGTGTAATTTCTTTAATTTTTTCATGGGTATGTTTTAGATCATTTGTTATTTTTCTAATTTGGTAATACGTTCTTCAAGTTTTTTAATCAATATTTGCTGCTTTTCAATCAATTCCTGTTGTTTTATAGTGTGCAGATATAATTCTTCAATTTTTTCAACAGAAACTGTCATCACTTTTTTAATATTCAATCCATTCTTTATTACTTCTTTTTCAGTTGGCATACCTGGTAGACTATGATTTTGAGAAGTATATGCTTTTACAGCTGCTAATGACATTAATTCATAATCATTAGCAAATACATAATCAGGGAACGAGGATGCGTCAGCAATAAATCCACCAGCTTTGATTCTACCATCTACACTTAGTTGTTCAGTAAGAGATTCGCTAGAAACAGAGCCAATCGCTATTTTTCCATCAGTATCGATATACAAAGCATCAGCCCCAAATGCATTTTTTACCGAGAAATGAGAGTTAGGAATATTGGTTAATCGTATATCAAGACCTCTATTGATCAAAAACGTTTGTGATTTATCCAGATTAGATAATGTAAGATCTCCTTTTATCGAGGTATCTCCTTTTATCGAAGTATCTCCGTTGATATCGGTATTTCCCTGCAATTTGGTGATTCCAACAATGGTAGTGTTTCCTTTTACGTCAAGTTTTACTTCAGGGGTAGTTGTTCCAATACCGATATCGCCATTGGGGCTAATCTTAAGAGCATTGACAATATTTCCGCCATTTTGACTTCGTAGTTGAAATCCAATATTAGAGTTATTTGATTTATCTCTTGCTTGTAGATAGGCGGTTCCAGATTTCCCATCTCCCTCATTTGCAAACAACTGAACATTTCCTTTGGCATATGTGTTTCCATTTACATGAAGCTTTTCTTTTGGGTTAGAAGTTCCTATTCCTAATCTTCCTTCATCGGTTAATCGCATTTTTTCTTTAATCTTGTCTTTTTTATAGCTATCGAATCCAAAAATGATATCTTCATTATTTCGAGAATTATCCCAGTCAGCGATTAGGTAGAGATTACCTGCATCTGCGTGTATACCACCTCTTGTACTAATTGTACCGTTGGCATGAACTCTAAAAAGTATGTTGTTATACCAACTTCCTTTGCCTTGGGATACAAAGAATTCTTCATCTCTATGACTTGAACCATCATCGTTCATATGCATTACAATGGCATTGTTTCTACCAAAAATTGAAGCACTTGGTCTAGGCTTATTATTACTGTTTTGTGCTATTAATTGACTTGAGTTAAATAGGGTTATAGTCAAAATTGCGTGAATAATAATTGTCTTTTTCATTGTTTAATTTTTAAATAGGTTTATTTAGATTTTTCTAATTTTTTTATTTGCTGTTCTAATTTTTTGATGGTTTGTTGCTGTGCAAACATGTGTAAATAGAGCTCTTCAATTTTTTCAACAGAAATGGTTACTACTTTTTTTAGATCTAATCCATCGGTTAAGACCTCTTCTTCAGTTGGCATACCCGGTAGACTATGATTTTGAGAAGTATATGCTTTTAGAGTTTCTAATGGCATCAGCTGATAATCATTAGCGAAAACATAATCGGGGAACGAGGATGCGTCAGCAATAAATCCACCAGCTTTGATTCTACCACCTACGTGTAGTTGTTCAGTAATTTCAGTTTCTTGTAGGTCCCCAATTGCAATTTTACCTTTAGTATCTATATAGAATGCATCAGCTCCAAATGCATTTTGTACAGAAAAATGAGAGTTAGGAATATTGGTTAATCTTATATCAAGACCTTTATTAATCAAAAACTCTTGAGATTTATCGGGATTAGACAATGTAAGATCTCCTTTTATCGAGGTATCTCCATTGATATTGGTGTCTCCATTAATTTTAGTGTTTCCAATAATAGTTGTATTCCCTCGTACATCCAATTTTGCTTGTGGGCTTGAAGTTCCAATACCTACATTTCCGGTTGAGGTCATTTTAAGAACGTCAACTTTATTACCTGATTTTTGGGTTCTGAATTGAAACGCTATATTAGAGTTTCCCGAGAAATCTCTGGCCTGTATATAGGCAGTCCCAGATTTACCTTCTCCCTCATAAGAAGACATTTTAATATTTCCTTTAGAATAGATATCCCCATTAACATGAAGTGGTGATCTGGGACTTTTTGTGCCTATACCTAAACGGCCATCATCGGTAAGCCGCATTCTTTCTTTTACTTTATTTCTTTGATATCCATCAAAACCAAAAATAATATCTTCATTAGAACTGGAATTATCCCAGTCTGCTACTAGGTATAAATCCCCCCAATCAGCATGTATGCCTGCAGTAGTACTTATAGTTCCGTTATGATGAATTCTAAATTGGACTTTGTCCCTCCAATCTCCCGATCCGGCAGAAAAATAAAAATCTTCGTTATCACCTTTGCTATCTTTATTAAAGTGATTTACGATGCCAATCTTAGAATCAATTTTCATATGTTTTCTTGGATTACCGGGCTTTGGAGTACTATTTTGTGCGGACAAACTAGAGGTCGAAATCAAAAAGAAAATAGATACTGTGATTATTTCAATAGCGAATAATCTTCTATTAGATGTACATGTGTGTTTCATTAGTATTTAGTTTTAATTGTTTAAGGGTGATTTCTATGTTATTTTGGTCTCTCTAGTTTTTCTAATCGGTCTTGCAGATTTTGGATAAGCTTTTGTTGAGAGATTCTTGCATCGTTTAGCTCATTAATCTTTGCTTGTTGTCTTTTTATCAATTTCTGTTGTTTAAAAGTGTACAGATATAACTCTTCAATCTTTTCTACGGATATGGTTGTTATTTTTTTTAGATCTAATCCATTTTTTATGACTTCTTTTTCGGTAGGCATACCCGGTAAACTGTGATGTATTTCTGTGTACGTTTTAACCTCTTCTATTGGTGTCAGGTCATAATTTTTGTTAAATACGTAATCTGGAAACGAGGATGCGTCTGCGATAAAACCACGAGCTTTTATTCTACCACCTACGTGTAGTTGTTCTGTGAGCTCAGAATTTGATAGTTCGCCAATGGCTATTTTTCCTTTGGTGTCTATATATAAAGCGTCAGCTCCAAATGCATTTTGTATAGAAAAATGAGAGTTAGGAATATTTGTTAATCTTATATCAAGACCTTTATTGATCAAAAACCCTTGAGATCTATTGGGATTAGATAATGTAAGATCTCCTTTTATCGAGGTATCTCCATTGATATTGGTGTCTCCATCAATTTTAGTATTTCCAATAATAGTTGTATTCCCTCGTACATCTAATTTTGCTTGTGGACTGCCAGTTCCAATACCTATGTTCCCGTTTGGTATTATTTTAAGTGCATTGACAATATTCCCGGCATTTTGACTTCGTAGTTGAAGGCCAATATTAGAATTTCCAGATTTATCCCGAGCCTGTAAATAAGCTGTCCCAGATTTACCATCTCCTTCGTGGGCAAATAGATAAATAGTCCCTTTTGAGTAGGTATCCCCGGTAACATGTAACATACCTTTTGGTGATTCGGTACCTAGTCCCAGATGGCCTTTGTCAGTTAAACGCATTTTTTCTCTGACATTAGCTTTAAGGTTACTTCCAAAGTCAAAGATGATATCTTCAGAACCTTTATTGTTCCAATCACCAACTAGAAATAAATGCCCGGTATCCATAAACATTCCATTTCTAGTGCTTACTCCTCCTTCATGTTGTACTTCGAGCTTTATATTACTGAACCATTGGGGATGTCTACCAGTAGCAACATAAAAATTTTCATTTCTGTCATTAGATTTATCTTCGTTAAAAAATATTACTCTTGCTTTTTTAGAGTGTAATTTATTAGCAACTACTCTAGGGCGATACGTGTCATTACTAGTTTGCTGTGCTGATAAATTTGGTGACAGGACCCAGAAGACTAACATTATGATAAAAGCCTTAATATAAATAAATGATCCTTTTTTAAATACGAGTATTTTTTTCATGATTGTGTGTAATTTTAAACGGTTTACCCCATAGTTCAATTTGGTTTTTTGAACAAAGGAAAAATGAGCGTTTTTGTTTATTAATAGTTTTTAAGTAAGCCAGCTATAAACGTAGATAAAATGGTAAATAAATTGCTAAAATTCGTGCAGGACAAAAGCGGGACACCTTGTCAATAATCTGTAAATCAATTTATTGTTGAGGTTTAAGGGTGGTTTTGAGAACTTTGTAAAAAAGATGTGACCTGTCAAAATTTACACAAACATAACCTTGTTTTCTTTGAAATTACTGTTTGATACTTTAACTAGCGATGGGTAGATCGATACTGTAAGAAAACTAAAAAAAAATCTTATTATAATACCTAGAAGAAAACATTAGTTTTTGTTGTTCATCTTCATAAGGATAGGTATGGAAGAAAAATATTTTAAATATCTAATATTGAGTTATATAATTTTAAAGTAATATTTAACGTTATTGAGTAACAAACTCTTAACGTCATGAAAATAAAAAGCCTCTTAATAACCCTAGTTCTCTTATCACTCTATAGCTTATCTGCACAAGATAAAGTATTAGTCTTTACCAAAACTAATGGTTTTACGCATCCTTCCATCGGAGCGGGTGTTACGATGATAACCAATCTTGGAAATACCAATGGTCTTTGGACAACTGATCAAACGGAGAATGCTAATGATTTTAATGCAAATAATTTAGCACAATATAGCGCCGTAATTTGGTGTAATACTAGCGGGAATAATTTATTAAATGCTTCGCAACGTGAGGCTTTTGAAGATTTTATTACTGCAGGCGGTGGTTTTTTAGGTATCCACGCAGCTACAGATACATATAGAGATCGAAGCTGGTCATTTTACAATGAACTTGTAGGAGGAATTGTACAATCAGGCCCGAATCATACCAGTAATAATTTTAATGCAGATATGACAGTAGTAAATTCACATCCATCTGTTGATTTTCTAGGAACTACTTGGAATAAATCTGAAGAGTATTATTATTGGAAAAATAACGGAGGGCAGTTATTTAGTGGTAATATAAATCTATTGATGGTAGAATCTACAGGTTCTAATAATTATGATGAAGAAAGACCGATGTCCTGGTATAAAAAATATGGAGGTGGGCGATCATTTTATACAGCTTTAGGTCACAATTCTAGTGATTATACAAATAATGCAAATTTTATAAAACACATAGAAGAAGGAATAAAATATGTGATCGGTAATACATTAAGCGTGGGCGGACCAGATCAACAAATACCTTTTCAGATAACTCCGAACCCTGTAAGCGATGTTTTTAGATTTACCACTTCTGATGTTGTAAAAACAAAATCATTAAGGATTTATGATATTAATGGGCAATTAGTATATGAGAATGAAATTCCATCCTCAGTTGCTTCTACTGATATTAATATCGAAAATTTGTCGAATGGGTTATACATAGGGAGTATAACATCAGGGAATCAACAAAGTAATTTCAAATTGGTGAAAAAGAATTAAGGGACTATATAGGCTCCTTTCCAATTATTGTTTTCTTTTTTAAATACAACCCGAATATGATTTGGCCTATTTAAACTTAAATATTCTATCCTCATAGGAATAATCCTAATCGCAGAGAAAAAATGTTTTCCTTCTAAGTAATCGATATCATTAGGGCTTTTGATTTCTATACCTGGAGATAATTCTGTAGAATAGTCTTTCCTATACTGTTCCGGAATCTGTTTCCAAATTTGTTGTATAGCCTTATCGTCTGAAATAATTTCTGCTTTTGCTTTTATTGTAATTTGTAATAATCGTTCTTGATCATAGAACAAAAGACTTACTCGGTTATTTGCTTGAATATTTGCAATTTTTTTAGACCTTTCATCTGTGTATACTGTCATATTCAAATCATCATCAACATCCCTAAGAACAACAGTTCTTAATCTAGGTATACTATTGAAATCGGAAGTGGCTAGCGTAAAATATCGAAAAGGGTGTGTCTTAGCTTCGACAGCAGTTTTTAGATCTACTGTAATAGAAGAAAATATAATATCGGTCATGGGTCGTTAGATTTATTATGATATTATAAAGTTAATCAATTTATAGAGCAACCTAAAAAAAGCAGATATTAATATCAAAGAAGGTTTACTTAGTTTTCCATACTTCTTTTTCCATCCAGGAAATACTTGTTTTTAATACTTCTTGATATTCACAAGCTTTTAAATGGGTGTTTCCTTCAGCTTCTACAAAAGTGATATTACATCCTAACGTTTTAGCTTCAGCAATACGTTTTCTTGCCTTTTTTATGGGAAAAAACTTATCCTCTGTTCCTTGGATAGCATAAATGGGGATGTTCAACTTTTCTTTTACCTTACAATTAGATCCCATAAGTATCATTCCGGAAAAAATGCTTTCATAATCTTTAGCATATTTCCATCCTGCCATAGCACCGTTACTATATCCTACTAATATAATTTTATTTGGATCAATGGGCCAGTGTTCTTTAGCTAGATCAATAAAATCTAAAATTCTTTTCTCTAGATAATCTAATGTCCAGGTTCTCCACGCTCCAGATGGACTAAAAATGAAACCCCCGGCATCTTGTAAAGCAGGAGCAACTAGGCAATTACTAAACTTAATGTAATTCTTGCCACCTACGCCTCCGTGTAGTAAAATAAACAGTGGTACTTTCTCACCTTCTTTAATTTTTGGAACAGTAAGATCATATTTCCATTCAGATTCTTTATCATTGACTTTGATAGTACTAATTATATTTCCAGGAGTTAGCGGAATTGCTTTAAAAGATGCTACACTAATACTACTGATATAATCTTTAGAGCCTCTTGTATCCAATCCGCTTTTACATGAAGTAGTAATAGTGAGAATACTAAAACATAAGAGGTGTAAAAATGAATATTTCATAGTTTTTCTATAAATATACTAAGTAAGTTGTTGTTTTTTGGGACAATTAACAAGGTGTTTATAAAATAATGACTGTAATTGAAAATTATATCAGTTAGGATTTCAGGGTTTTCAATTTAATTTTATTTTTGCCTATGCAAAATAACAAGGTACTTATTTTAGACTTCGGGTCACAAGTAACACAACTTATAGGACGCCGAGTAAGAGAACTCAATATTTATTCAGAAATACATCCGTATAATAAACCTCCACAAAACATGAGTGATTACAGTGCTGTAATTTTGTCGGGGAGTCCGCTTTCAGTACGAGGTAGTGATGTTGCACATCCTGACTTATCAGAGGTGCAGGGTAAAAAACCATTATTAGGTATTTGTTATGGAGCACAATATCTAGCACATTTTGGCGGTGGAAGAGTAGCGGAATCTAATACAAGAGAGTATGGTCGAGCAAACTTGTCATATATAAATAATAATGATTTGTTTAAAAACATTACTGAAGGTTCTCAGGTATGGATGAGTCATAGTGATACCATTAAAGAATTGCCAACTAACGCAAAACTTTTGGCAAGTACCCAAGATGTAGAAAATGCAGCCTTTAAAATTGATGGAGAAGAAACCTACGCAATTCAATTTCATCCAGAAGTTTATCATTCAAAAGATGGTACACAGCTTTTGGAAAATTTTTTAGTAGGCATAGCTGGCCTTGCTCAAGATTGGACTCCAGATTCTTTTGTAGAGGAAACAGTAAAGGGTTTAAAAGAGCAGTTAGGAAACGATAAAGTTGTTTTAGGGCTTTCTGGAGGAGTTGATTCTACTGTTGCCGCTGTTTTATTGCATAAGGCAATTGGAAGTAATCTTCATTGTATTTTTGTAAACAACGGATTACTTCGTAAAAATGAGTTCTCTTCTGTATTAGATCAATATGAAGGAATGGGACTTAATGTAAAAGGTGTAGATGCTTCGGCACGTTTTTTGGATGCTTTAGCCGGTGAAAGTGACCCAGAAGGAAAACGAAAGATAATCGGAAGAGTATTTATAGAAGTTTTTGATGATGAAGCTAACCAAATAGAAGATGCCAAGTGGTTGGCGCAAGGAACTATTTATCCGGATGTTATAGAATCAGTTTCTGTAAGCGGAGGTCCATCTGCTACAATTAAATCGCATCATAACGTAGGGGGATTACCTGATTTTATGAAACTGAAAGTAGTGGAACCTTTAAAAATGCTATTTAAAGACGAAGTAAGACGAGTAGGAAAGTCTATGGGACTTGATCCGGAGTTATTAGGAAGACACCCATTTCCTGGTCCTGGACTAGCAATTCGTATATTAGGAGATATTACTCCAGAAAAAGTTAGTATTTTGCAAGAAGTTGATGCTATATTTATCAATGGACTAAAAAATAACGGTCTATATGATAAAGTTTGGCAAGCAGGAGCTATGTTGTTACCTGTACAAAGTGTTGGGGTAATGGGAGACGAAAGAACCTATGAAAAATGTGTAGCATTAAGGGCTGTAGAAAGTACAGACGGAATGACTGCTGATTGGGTAAATCTTCCATATGAGTTTTTACAGAAAACCTCTAATGAAATAATAAATAAGGTAAAAGGCGTTAATAGAGTAGTGTATGATATCAGCTCAAAACCACCTGCGACCATAGAATGGGAGTAATTTAGTAAGGTATTAACGCTTCGGTTCTTTAAGAATCATATACATTAAAATTAAATCGAATGAAAAAAGTATTGTTGTTCTTTTTTGTACTTCTTCTAACCAATATTGGTTTTGCTCAGCAGTATAAAAGTCATAAAGTTGCTCAAGGAGAAAATGTATATAGAATTGCAAAACGATATAATACAACTCCAGAGGCAATTTATAAAATAAACCCGACAGCAAAAGAAGGAATTAAAGAAGGGCAAATTCTGGCTATCCCGGTGATTGATGATCAAGAATATCAAATTCATGTCGTTGTAGAAGATGATACGGTATATAGTTTATCCAAGAAGTATAACACAACTCCAGAGGCGATTTACAATTTAAATCCAGATGCGGTCAACGGTATTAATCTTGGGCAAATTTTACGAGTAGCTAAACTTGAAAAAAACGATGAAACTGATAAGAATACTCCTATAGAAAATGTAAGTGATCCAATCCTAGATAGTATCAAGCCGTTAGAAGAAATAAGACAAATTGTTCGATTTAAAACGCATAAGGTAAGAAGAAAAGAAACTTTGTATAGTATTTCAAAGAAGTATGATATTACTGTAGATGATATTAAAAAGCATAATAAAAGATTGTATTCTGAACAAATTCGTAAACGCGATAAGCTCCGAATTCCAATATATGCGGAAGAGGCCGTTGTAGAAACAGAAACTCCTAAAGATTCTTTAAGTAGCAGAGTTTCTACTACCACAAAATATATCGTAAAACCAAAGGATACAAGATATAGTATCTCTAGAAGACATGGTATTACTGTTGGAGAATTAAATCAACTCAACCCGGAATTGGATCCTAGTTTCCCTATTGGCATGGAAATTATTGTTCCGACTACTATTTTCGTTCCATTACAAGAAGTTATAACACCTGAGTTCGAATTGTATGAAGTTCAACCAAAAGAAACTATATACAGTATTCTCAAGCGAACTGAAATTTCATCAGATTCTTTGTTTAATATGAATCCTTATTTAAGAGATGGTCTTAAGGCAGGTATGGTAATAACGCTCCCTAAAAGAGGTGAAGTTGATTCATTGGCTATTGATTTTCCTGAAAGAAAAGTAGTGCCCCTTGAGAATATGCTATATAATTTTAAGACAAAGAAGTTAGCAATAATGTTACCTTTTGGACTGGATACATTAGATCTTAATGCCAGAAAAGAAACAGAAGAGTTCTTAAAAAGTAGAAAAGCCAGAGGAGTTAGAGTTGCTCTTGATTTTTATAAAGGAATTCAGATGGCTGTTGATTCAGCGAAGACAAAAGGACTTAGTGTTGATCTTACCGTTTTTGATACTCAAAGAAATAATAACGCGGGGTATATAAAGAAGCTAATTGATCAAAATAATTTTGATGAAATGGATGTTGTGATTGGGCCTTTGTATCAGACAAATGTAGAAGCAGCAACTGCAGAATTAAAAAAGTACGAAACACCAGTGCTTTCTCCATTATCTAATAAAGAATCTAAACTCTATAGTAATTTTTTTCAGACAATTCCGACGGACATAATGCTTCAGGATAAATTGATTAATTATGTAGAAAGGGATTCTACTGATAAGAATATTATTATAATTGTGCAGCAAGGAAAGAAGAAACACGATGATATAAAGAATAAGTTGATTGCCAAATTTCCAGATGCTAAAATAGCAAGAATAGAAGAAGGTAATTATTTATACGAATTACATCTGAATAAAGTTCTAAATAAGAATAAGCCAAATTGGGTTTTTCTGGAGTCGGATGATGTAGCAATGATTAGTAATGTAACTCCATTACTTAATGCTAAAGCAGAGAGTCATAAGATTACATTGTTTACTACGGATAAGGATGATGCATTTGATGACGATAATATAAAAAATGAACATTTATCTAATTTACATTTACATTATCCATCAATAGATAAAGAGTTTGATAATTACGATGAGAATAGTATGACTCCCTTTGTGGCAAGATATAAAAAGGAATATGGAACTATTCCGAGTAAATATGCAGTAAGAGGTTTTGATATTACGTATGATATTTTGATGCGATTAGGTTCTGCAGATGATTTGTACCATGCTGCAACTTTTGAAGGGACAACGGAGTATGTAGAAAATAAATTTAATTATGCAAAAAAGCTCTTGGGAGGCTATTATAACAAAGCATCCTATATTATTAAATTTGATGACGAATTGAAGCTCACCGTTATAGAATAAAATTTATTTCATCAATAATCAATTTTACAGCTGATTTTAAAATCATTTTTTTTATTTTTAGATGCTGAATTGTTTTGTTTTTTAATAGGAAAATAAAACAGAGGTAAACTTTGGTTTAGATTTTTAGTCAATTTTAGACACGTGGTATGGAAATTGATATAGAGTTTGAAAACGATTTTGATAAACTAAAGTAATTATTGATTTTTGGAAAAATTGTTTAGATTGGGATAGATATAAATTTTTATATCTGAATATAAATAAAATCTATTTTAGTAAAGATTATTAATACTTAGCCCCGTATTAAATACTTGGATGCTGAAATAGAAAACAACAACTTTTAGCCGGGCATAATTATTGCAATTATGGGTAAATTTTTTACTATTCTCTTAGTTTTAGTTTTTGCTAATCATGGATATGTAGAGCGTTTTTCTTATGCAGAAAAGAGTAAGTTAGATTGGTCAGATTTTAGAGGAGAACCTAAAACAGACAGTGATTTTGATGCTAGTGTCAATACAGGTATAACTTATCAATGGTCTATAAGCAAGGATTACGGGAAAACTGAATTAAAATACGAAGTGGACAGCTTTTGTTACCCCTCATTATCATGGGTGAAAAAAGGTCAGTCCACTAAATACCTGCTGTCACATGAACAACTCCATTTTGATATTTCCGAATTGCACGCGAGAATAATGCGTAAGAAATTGAAAGAGTACAAACCAGGTAAGAATGTTCGTAAGGATCTAAATAAGATGTATAAAAGAGTCGAACGGATGCGTATTAATATGCAAGAACAATACGACATAGAAACGGAACATTCCAAGAATAAAACTAGTCAGAAAATATGGGAGAAGAAGGTGAAGAATTTAATGTGGTACTATAGAGCATATACCAAATAGGTTCATTTCATACTCTCAGGATTTATGGATCAACAATCCCAAAAGGATTTTTTAGTCAAACTCGCCAATACCAAAATGCCTTTTGGTAAATACAAAGACAGATATCTTATCGACTTACCAGAGCATTATATTGTTTGGTATCATAACAAAGGATTTCCCAAAGGAACTCTTGGTCGGCAAATGCAAACTGTTTACGAACTAAAGTTAAATGGTCTTGAGTATCTGATAAGAAATATTAGAAAGTTATAATTAGTTTTATTTGAGTTTAAGTAATCTTTAATTAGAAATTCTTTGATTCCATAAAGAATTAGGTAAATTTATTTCTAAAAATAAATTACTGTTTATCTGATATCACATAAATCATTTTATATGAATATATATAAATTAATCATCGGATTTTTTATTCTGTCTTTTGTTTGTAATGCAGAAATTTACTCACAAGAATTTAGTGAAGGACCATTCTCTCAGCTTATTATTAGAGGTGCTACCTTGATTAATGGTAATGGTTCGCCCCCAAGAGGTCCTGTAGATATTGTTGTAGAAAGAAATATCATTAAAGATATTGTAGTGGTAGGTTATCCTGGGGTTGATATAGATGATGCCAAACGACCCAAACTTAAATCTGGTGGAAAAGAGGTAAACGCTCACGGAATGTACCTTTTGCCGGGCTTTATAGATATGCACGGTCATATTGGAGGAGTTGCACAAGGAGCCGACTCCGATTATGTTTTTAAACTATGGATGGCCCACGGAATCACTACAATTAGGGAACCAAGCGGAAGAGGAATTGATTGGACATTGAAACTCAAAAAAGCTAGCGAAAGAAATGAAATTATAGCGCCACGTATTTATGCATATACGGGTTTTGGCCAAGGAAATAAAGAACCCATAAGCACCGTAGAAATGGCTAGAAATTGGGTTCGAGAAAATGCTAAAAAAGGAGCGGATGGAATAAAGTTTTTTGGTGCTGCTCCAGAAATTATGAAAGCGGCATTAGATGAGAATAAAAAATTAGGATTAGGTTCCGCTTGCCATCACGCCCAAACGGATGTTGCTCGCTGGAATGTCCTTAATTCTGCTAGAGCGGGATTAACAACCATGGAGCATTGGTATGGATTACCCGAAGCGTTGTTTGAAGATAAAACCATTCAGCATTATCCTTTAGATTATAATTACCAGAACGAGCAAGATAGGTTTGAGGAAGCTGGGAAACTATGGAAACAAGCTGCAAAACCATATTCTGATCATTGGAATAAGGTGATGAATGAACTTCTTGAATTAGATTTTACATTAGATCCTACCTTTAATATTTATGAGGCCAGTAGAGATTTGCAAAGAGCTAGAAGAGCAGAGTGGCACGAAACCTACACATTACCTTCTCTATGGAAATTCTATCAACCCAGTAAGATTTCACATGGTTCTTATTGGCATGATTGGGGAACCGAACAAGAGGTAGCTTGGAAAGAGAATTATCGTTTATGGATGACATTTATAAATGAATATAAGAATCGCGGAGGAAGAGTTACTACTGGTTCGGATTCTGGATTTATATTTCAATTGTACGGTTTTGCGTATATCAGAGAATTGGAACTTCTAAGGGAAGCAGGTTTTCATCCTTTGGAAGTAATTAGAGCAGCTACACTAAACGGTGCCGAAGCTTTAGGAGTTTCAGATAAAATAGGATCTGTTGAAGTAGGTAAATTAGCTGACTTTGTATTGGTGAAAGAAAATCCTCTTAAAAATCTAAAAGTATTATATGGTACTGGTGCGATTAGATTAACAGAAGAAAATAAAGTGATTAGGGCAGGAGGTGTTCAATATACCATTAAAGACGGCGTAATATATAATGCTAAAGAACTGCTTGTTGATGTAAAAAGAATGGTAGATGAGGCTAAAAAGACTGAAAACTTTTCTATAATTCAACCGGGTATAAAAGAATAGAATTATTCATACTATTAAATCAAAATGAAAAATGCATCTGGTTGATTCCAGATGCATTTTGTATATAAAAAATTGCATTGTTTTACGAAGCAGGTTCTGTAACTTTAGAGAAGATTTCCATATTTACTTGATTTTTGGTTAAATCTTCAAAAGTTTCACGTTTACGGATTAGATGTGCTTCATTATTATGCCAAAGCACCTCTGCTGGGCGAAAACGAGAATTGTAATTACTAGCCATAGAAAAACAGTAAGCTCCTGCATTTTTAAAAGCTATAATATCACCTTCTGTAATTTCTGAAATCCTTCTGTTAGTAGCAAAAGTGTCAGTTTCACAAATATATCCTACAACAGAGTAAAAGCGTTCTCTACCTTTAGGGTTTGAGATGTTGATGATTTCATGATAAGAATTGTAAAGCATAGGTCTTATCAAATGGTTGAAGCCACTATCAATTCCTGCAAAAACCGTAGAAGTTGTTTGTTTCACAACATTTACTTCTGCTAAAAAATATCCAGCTTCACTTACTAAGAATTTACCCGGTTCGAAACCAAGAGTCAATTCTTTTCCGTACTCTTTACAAAAATCATTAAAACGTTTTGTGAGTTTTTGACCAAACTCTTCAATATTGGTTTCAATATCTCCTTTTTTATAAGGAACTTTAAAGCCACTTCCGAAATCTATAAAATCTAGATTTTTGAAGTTCTTGGCAGTTTCAAATAATATTTCACTAGCATATAAAAATACATCAATATCCAAAATATCACTACCAGTATGCATGTGGATACCATTAATATTCATACCGGTATTCTCTACAATTCTAAGAATATGTGGAATCTGGTGAATAGAAATGCCAAACTTACTATCGATATGCCCTACAGAGATGTTACTGTTTCCTCCAGCCATCACATGTGGGTTAATTCTAATACAAACAGGTACTTCCGGATGTTTTGTTCCGAACTGTTCTAGAATGGATAGGTTGTCAATATTTATTTGTACACCCATTTCAGAAACCTTCTCGATTTCTGTTAAGGAAACTCCGTTTGGAGTAAAAATGATATTACTGGGTGCTACACCAGCCAATAATCCTAATTTAACTTCCTGGATCGATACAGTGTCTAATCCGGCACCTAATGAATTCATTAGTTTTAATATCGCAAGATTAGACAATGCCTTGACAGCATAGTTAAGCTTTACATGTTTCACCTGTTTAAAGGCACTGGTTAGGCGTTCATACTGTGAAACAATTTTTTCGGAGTCATATACATATACAGGACTCCCAAACTCTTTTGCGATTGCTAATAAATTTGCGTTTTCCATTTTAATTAAATTAAGCTTACGAAATTACTATTTTTACTATAGATTACCTCTAAGCGCCGCGTAATTAGTATAAAATTATCTAAACTTGAAAAAAAGTGGCCTTAAATAACGAATTTTTAATTTTTGAACGAATATTATACATAGGGTAGACGTTTTATTTACTATTTTTAAAATAAAAAATGTTAGCACTCTTTCCTTTACAATTGGTAGTGTATCCAGGTGAACGATTACCTCTTCATATTTTCGAAAAGAGATATCAGCAGTTGATATCTGATTGCGAAACCGAGGGGATCTCGTTTGGGGTGCCAGCGTATATTGATAAAAAACTAGAATACGGTACCGAGGTTACCCTGCAAAAAATAGAGAAAAGGCATCCTAATGGTGCTAGTGATGTCATTTGCGTTGGCACTAGAGTTTTTAAGATTAAGAGTTTTCATAAACAATTACCAGGTAAATTATATGCTGGCGGAGAGGTTGAATTTTTAGAAGATAGAGAGAATGGTGTAGAAGAACTACAGGAAGAATTATTAAAAAATATTGCTATTTTGTATGTAGAACTAACTATCGAGAAACCTCCTATTTTTAATATTCCATTTGTGAGTTATCAAGTGGCACATAAAGTTGGTTTAGCATTACATCAAGAGTATCATTTGTTAAAGCTACGAAGTGAACTAGAACGACTGAACTATCTTATAGGTCATCTAAAAATCACAATTCCAGTAGTTAGAGAAATGAATCGTGCTAAGGAAGTAATTAAGTTAAATGGCCATTTTAAAAATTTTGACCCATTGGATTTTGAGGATTTCGAATTATAGTTAAGTTATCTTTCAATTTTGGATAAATTCTAGGGTTACTTTTCATATTACAAGATTCCTATTTCGATATAACTTTTTTTACCACAAAAGATTGGCACAGTAACTTCACTTTTCCTATTTTTGGGACTCCTATTCAAAAGGCAAAAAATAAGACTATGAACTTACACGAATATCAGGGTAAAGAGATATTAAGCAGCTTTGGTGTGCGTATCCAGCGAGGTATTGTTGCACAGAATGCAAAAGAAGCAGTTGCTGCTGCAAAACAACTAACTGCTGAGACAGGTACTGGATGGCATGTGATCAAAGCTCAAGTACACGCAGGTGGTCGAGGAAAAGGTGGTGGAGTAAAGCTTGCTAAAAATCTTCAGGAAGTAGAAGATATAGCAGGACAAATCATCGGAATGAATTTGATTACTCCTCAGACATCAGCAGAAGGGAAAAAAGTACATCAGGTATTAGTAGCAGAAGATGTATATTATCCTGGAGATAGTGAACCAGACGAATTTTATATTTCTGTATTATTAAATCGTACTACAGGTCGTAATATGGTTATGTATTCTACAGAAGGTGGAATGGATATAGAAACTGTAGCAGAAGAAACTCCGCATTTAATTTTTACAGAAGAAATAGATCCTTCAGTAGGGTTATTACCATTTCAGGCTAGACGTATTGCTTTTAACTTAGGATTAAGCGGTGGTGCGTTTAAAGAAATGACTAAGTTCGTGATGGCGTTATATACGGCTTATGTAAAATCGGATTCTTCTATGTTTGAGATCAATCCTGTTTTAAAAACAAGTGATGATAAGATCATGGCAGTTGATGCTAAGGTTACAATTGATGATAATGCATTGTATCGCCATAAGAATTATGTAGATATGCGTGATATCCGCGAAGAAAACCCGATCGAGGTTGAAGCGAATGAAGTAGGTCTTAACTATGTGGATCTTGATGGTAATGTAGGATGTATGGTAAATGGTGCTGGTCTTGCGATGGCAACGATGGATTTGATTAAGCAAGCTGGTGGAGAACCTGCTAACTTCCTTGATGTAGGAGGTACAGCAGATGCTAAGCGTGTAGAAGAAGCGTTTAGAATTATCCTTAAAGATGAGAACGTAAAAGCGATTCTAATCAATATTTTTGGAGGAATTGTACGTTGTGATCGAGTTGCTCAAGGTGTAGTAGATGCATATAAAAATATGGGAGACGCTATTAATGTTCCTATCATTGTGCGTTTACAAGGTACCAATGCGGATATCGCTAAAGAATTAATCGATAATAGTGGATTGGATGTACAGAGTGCTGCACAGTTTCAGGAAGCTGCAGATAAAGTGCAAGCAGTGTTAGCATAATATCTAAGTATAGATTTATAACATATTTTGAAGCGATCCATAACTTTGGGTCGCTTCTTTTTTTGCAGAAGATTTTTGTATGGATAAAAAAGTAAAAGAAATAGTTGCCAAACTGGATATGATGCCACATCCGGAAGGTGGTTTTTATAAGGAGACTTATAGAAGCGATGGTATTATTCCGAAAGCAGTTTTAAAAGATAAATTTTCTGGAGATCGTAATTATTGTACAGGAATCTATTTTCTACTTACTTCAGAAAATTTTTCAGCGTTTCATCGTATTAAACAAGATGAGATGTGGCATTTTTATGGAGGAAATTCGTTGTATGTGCACGTGATTACTCCAGAAGGAATATATACTAGATACGCTGTAGGAATGGACCTGGATCTAGGAGAAACTCCTCAGTTGGTAGTGCCTGCAGGTTGTTGGTTTGCTTCTAGTGTAAAAGACACAGAAGGTTATTCTTTTGTGGGTTGTACGGTATCACCTGGTTTTGATTTTGCTGATTTTGAGTTAGCTAACAGGGATGTTTTGGTAAATCAATATCCAGATCATTCAGAGATAATTACACAATATACTCGTCAATAGTTTTATAAAGAAATAGGGGAGAACTGTTTATGATCCTTGGATTATTAAGTAGTCTTATTTTAAATTAGCTGAAAACACTAGTCAAAACTATTGAAAAGACTATAAATTATGTACTTTTAGTTCATTAAAATGAAAAGAGCTACAGTAAAACTTTTGATACACATCGGAGATTATTATAGGTGAGTTCCTTTTTACATTTAAATAATATTATAAATACAAGAAATTAAAAAAATATGATACCTGAAATAGAGAAATCATTGAATGAACAAGTACGATATGAGGCTACGGCATCTGCACAATATCTTTCTATGGCATGTTGGGCTGATGTAAATGGCTATAATGGGATAGCCGATTTTTTTTATACACAATCTGAAGAAGAACGTGTACATATGACTAAGCTGGTCAAATTTATTAATGAAAGAAATGGACAAGCGGTAATACCTGCTATCGAAAAGCCAAGAGATGATTTTAATTCATTAAGAGAATTATTCGAAATTTTCTTAGAAAGTGAAGAATTTGTAACTGCACAGATCAATAACGTTATTTTTCAATGTCTACAACATAAAGATTATAATGTTCATAATTTTATGCAGTGGTATGTAGCAGAACAATTAGAAGAGGAAGCAGTCGCGAGAACTTTATTGGATAAATTAAAAATTATCGGTGATGATAAATCAGGGCACTATTTATTCGATAGAGATATTAATACCTTTCAGATAAGTAATTCACAACAGGAGTAGGTAACTTGTTGTTAATAAGTAACTAAATAAAATTAAAAGATTCTTTTTTTGAGAGTCTTTTTTTTATATTTTTGCGCTTTATTTAGATTCAATAAAAATTAAATAGTAGTGCAAAATTCGGGAATGACCTCTTTATATTCACCTTGTGCAGCAATGAATTGCGAAGTTAGTTGTGGTGGCAAAAAGAAAAAATGTTGTAAGAAATATAAGAAGAAAGGAAAAAGTAATTGTAAAAGATGCCCTAAGCTATAAGTTGATTAATTAAATTTAAAGAATAAACTCCTAATGAGCATGTGATCACATGCTTATTTTTTTACCTTTTTTTGAATAAGTAAACCAGAAATACTGTACTTGACAGATTCAGTTTTGTAATTGATTAAGAGTTTATTAGTACAGATTGCAAAAATGATTTTATAGATTAGTACTATGTAATTTACTAATCATTTAAAATGATCGTAAGGAAAACAATAAAGACGCTATTTTTTCAAAGTATACTTTTAGGATCACTATTCTTTTTATGTGGATGTTCTTCAACTTCAGCAGAGTTAAACGGTAGAGAGATTTTACAAAAAAGTAAAAAATATCATGATCCTTCGAATATATGGGGAGAAGTAAGTTTTGACGTTTATATCCAAGAACCTAGAATAGTAAATTCAACACGATATTCTATTATAAAAATGAATAACGCTACGGGTTCATTTGAACTTCAGCGAAATAGAGGTCAATATGTTTCTACCCATATAGTAGATGAGAATGGACTTACCAAGGTGTTACTAAACAATTCAGAAACTATAGATTCAACATTGGTCGCTAAATATCGATTACAAACAGAAAGGAGCAGTGTATACCAGAAATTTTATCAAATAATGTATGGTTTACCAATGGCATTAAATGATCAAACCTTGAAAAGTATTGATACTACTGCTATAGTTGATTTTAATGATGAAACGAGTTATAAAATTGAATTAGAATTAAAGGAAGCAGTGTTTTCTGAATTTTGGAAATTATACATAAGAACTTCAGATTACAAATTAGTTGGACTAGAGATCATCTTTCCCAATGAATCTAAAAAAGGAGAACGATTATATTTTGAGAAAGATTTTAATTACAAAGGAATTATTATACCAAGAATAAGGCATTGGCATGAGTATCATGATGATAGTTACTCAGGATCAGATATAATAATTAAAAGTATTGATTGATAATTTAGCATAATTTTTTTCAAAAAGAACATAAAAAGATAGTGGTACTATGTAACATTATACGTTTAAATAGGTATAGTATATAGATATACATTAGTCTTTAATTGCATTAAAAGATATCTTATCGAATTTTGGGATTAAGATTTCATAGAATAATCAAAGTAAAGATTTCGGAGCGATTGACAATTATCAGTAATCACATTTTAAAAACTATCAAGATTTAACGATGATGAAATTAAAAATTATGAGAATACTTTTTTTCTTTGTTATACTACCTATATTAGGATATGCCCAAAATAAAGAAGAATCCCTATTATACTTAAAACAAAAACCTCCTGGATTACAACCAGAAATATTTGCCCCTAATATAATTTCTAAACCTTCAGAATATGAATTTGGATCTGTCTTCTCTAAAGATGGAAAAGAATTTTTTTTCGGAGTTGATATAAATGGCAAACCGGAGATTAGGTACACAAGATTAGAAAAAGATTCTTGGATCGTACCAAAAACTATCATATCACATTCTTTATACAGCGGTAATGACCCATTTCTTTCTCCTGATGAAACAGAACTCTATTTTATATCGAATAGACCCTTAACAGGAAAAGGAAATAAAAAAGATATAGATATCTGGTATGTGAAGAAAGAAGAAAATGGATGGTCAGACCCTATAAATGCTGGATCTAATATTAATTCTGATGCCAATGAATATTATATTTCCTTTACGGATAGTGGTACTATGTACTTTAGTTCAAATCACAATTCAGAAAATGACAATTTTGATATATACGCTTCAAAAAAAATAAATGGTGAATTTCAGGAGCCAAAGAAATTGAGTGATGCTGTAAATACTAAAAGTTATGAAGCAGATGTGTTTGTAGCTCCGGATGAATCTTATATTATTTTTTGCGCGACACGCAAAGAAGGATTGGGTAGAGGAGATTTATATATTAGTTTTAAAAATGAAGATGGTAGTTGGGCTACATCTAAGAATATGGGAGCTTCTATCAATACTAAAGGACATGAATTATGTCCATTTGTTACCAAAGATGGGAAATACTTTTTCTACACTAGTAATCAAGATATTTATTGGGTTGATGCTTCTATTATCAATCAATATCGATAGGAATAATAGAGAATTTTGTATTTCATTGCAGTGAGATAGAGATGACAATATATTATTATTCAAAAAAAAACATAAAGCCTGTTAATTTTCGATAGGCTTTTTTTTAGATTTGTACTTTACCCTCCCTTTTTCTGATGATTAACCTGTTTTATTAATTTTTTTAAAAAGTAATATCATTTATGATAAGATATTTGTTAATCATAGTTGTTTTCCTTTCTTCTAAAAACTATGCTCAGAAAAATGATTTTAATGGGCTTCTACTGTTTTTTGATTCGTCCAAAAAAGAAATCCCGTTAGCGTTAGCAAAGAAGTATTTTGATTTTAAACCTACAGAAAGATCGGAAAAATTATTTGCAGGTAAAATAGTTGCAAAAACGAACGATTATATTATTGTATCTACCATTTTAGAATGCAATGCGGGAGGCAGTTGTGAACAATCTTCCATAACTTCTTTTAGTAATAATGGCGAAAGAATTGATACGATAGCTTATGAAAGAGAAATGGCAGATTGCTCTTTTGATGATAAAAGAAAATCCGTTTTTATCGCTAGTGATTTATTGGTCTTTAAAGAAACAAGAGAAAAGTTAGATTGTTTAGGAGACGGCAAGCAAATTGGAATGAAGGAATGGTTGGAGTTTCAGCCAATAAAAGAAAATGGTGCATTCTCAAAACCGTATACAGATCTAAAAGCAATTGAACGAGACCACTATATATTCTCTCATAGAGTTTTTACACTAGACGAACTTAATAAGAAGACCGAAGAAGAATTGGCAGTTATTAAAAACGAGATTTTCGCTTCGCACGGGTATATGTTTACAACAGAAAAGTGGCAGGATTATTTTGAATCAAAATCTTGGTATATGCCTTCAGACGATGATGCGACTGGTAAGTTAACAGAAATAGAAAAAAAGAATATAGAATTGATTTTAAGTATAAAAGAATGAGGATAATAGGAATACTTATATTTATATTAATTTCAAAACCTTCTTTTGGTCAGGCAAAAACCATTCATGTTTTTGTGGCTTTATGTGATAATATAAATCAAGGTATTGTTCCTGTTCCAAAAAGTATAGGAAATGGTCAGGATCCTAAAAATAATTTATACTGGGGAGCTGGATATGGTGTAAAGACATTTTTTAAAGTTAAAACCAGAGATTGGACACTGCTAAGAAGCATTCCTTCTAAAGATTCTAATATCTTAGAAAGATTATTGTTTAAACATGCTACTAAGGACATCTACCTGTTAGCAGATGCATATGATGGGGCTAAAATCAAAACAAGTATAGAAGATTTTTTAAAATCATCTAATGGTCAGATTCCGATTCAGATAAAAGAAAAAGAAAGGATATTAGATTTTGGAGGAGGGTCGGATTTATTAGCGTATGTAGGACACGATGGTTTAATGGATTTTGATGTGAATATTACGTATAAAGAATCCGTTACTAAAACAAGAGATGTCATTATTCTGGCATGTTATAGTAAAAGTTATTTTTCTCCTGAAATTAAAAAAGCAAAGGCTAATCCGATATTATGGACAACACATCTTATGGCTCCTGAAGCATATACATTAAAGGCAGCAATCGATGGATGGGTTAGGAAAGAATCAGGAAGTCAGATTGATGAAAGAGCCGCTCAATCCTACCATAAGTATCAAAAATGTGGTATTAGAGGAGCCAGAAATTTATTTACCACAGGTTTTTAGAATTTCTAAACACTATAAACCATTGGGGTAATACCCTTTTTTCAGGGGGTTAATTGATTTCTTTTAATGATATTTTTGAGTATCAAAAAGGTATAAGATGTTCTTATATTTTAAGAAGACTCTTTTTTTTACCTATATTTCTATGATGAATATCGAGATCGTATATTCATTTTTATATTGAAAAAATAATGGCCGACAATCAAAAGTACATCAATGAGCTCCTTCAGAAGCTGGAAATTCTTTCGAAAAAACAGGAAGTTTTTCGCAGAGAAATACTAGACTTGAAATATGAAATTCATCAGTTAAAGACTTCTGAAGAGCAAAAAGAAAATCCAATTGTAAAGGAAAAAACGATTTCTCCAATTCCTGAACCAGTCCCCAAAACAGCAGAAGATACATCTAAACCCATTGAACCTGTGGCACAGAAACAACCTGTGATACCAGTTTCGAAACCTGTGGTTAAAAAGGCTGTTAAACCAAAAGGGAAGTCGAATATAGAAAAATTTATTGGAGAGAATCTGATTAGTAAAATAGGAGTCATTATTTTAATAATTGGGGTAGCTATAGGAGCCAAATATTCTATAGATAATGATTTAATAAGCCCATTAACGAGGATCATACTAGGATATCTAACTGGTATTGGTTTGATAGGAGTGGGGATGAAATTAAAAAAGAAGTATCATAATTTTAGCTCTGTTTTGGTTAGTGGTGCTATTGCGATATTATATTTTATTACCTTTTTAGGGTACAGTCTATATGACCTTTTTCCGCAGTTGTTCGCTTTTGGATTAATGGTTTTGTTTACCATTTTTACCGTATTTGCTGCGATACAATATAATAAACCGGTAATTGCCCATATAGGATTAGTAGGTGCTTATGCAGTTCCATTTTTATTAAGTAATGGATCCGGACAAGTAGCAGTACTATTCAGTTATATGGCAATCATTAATATTGGGATTTTATTCATAGCACTGCAGCGATATTGGAAATCATTGTATTATTCTTCTTTTTTCCTTACTTGGTTGATTTACTTTGGCTGGTATGCTTCAGATTATGAAACTGACATTCATTTTAAGCTGGCATTTGTCTTTTTATTAGTGTTTTTTGCTACGTTCTACTCTATATTCTTAGTATATAAACTTCGGAAAAAGGAAAAGTTTGGTACGGGAGATGTAATACTTCAGTTGATTAATGCTTTTGTTTTTTATGGGATTGGTTTTGCTATACTAAACGATCATCCTGTAGGAGAACAATTATTAGGAATATTTACTTTGGCAAATGCGATCATACATTTTGTGATAAGCGTTGTTATTTACAGATTAAAGTTAGCAGATCGTAATCTGTTTTACTTTACTTCAGGAATGGTATTGGTCTTTATCAGTATTGCATTCCCTGTGCAGTTAGATGGTAATTGGGTAACATTATTATGGGCCACAGAAGCTGCTTTACTATTTTGGATAGGTAGAACTAAAAAAGTTCCTATTTATGAAAAACTGGCATATCCAGTTATGGCATTAACCTTTTTTAGTTTGATTCAGGATTGGTGGTTTTATTATGTGGAATACTCGTATGCTTCTTTAGAACCAGAAACAGGAATGACTCCGTTTTTTAATATTTCCTTACTCACATCTTTACTATGTGCAGTTTCATTTGGATACATTTTGTATATACATCGCAGTGATAAACATCCATTTCCTTGGCCTAATTACAAAACCTTGTATCAACTAATCTCTTTGTGGATTTCGGCTATGTTTTTATCCATCTTATATATGGCCTTTTTCTT
This sequence comes from Aquimarina sp. BL5, assembly GCF_003443675.1. Taxonomy (NCBI): domain Bacteria; kingdom Pseudomonadati; phylum Bacteroidota; class Flavobacteriia; order Flavobacteriales; family Flavobacteriaceae; genus Aquimarina; species Aquimarina sp. BL5. Next base: position 5,243,518 of record NZ_CP031963.1, read on the forward strand.
AGAAATTATAGAATATTGGAATGCTTTCGAGGGTAATAGATCAGAGTTTCGAGGAATTTGGTTGATAAATTATACACTAATCTTCCTAACAGTTTTATCTTTTTTAAATATCAAGAAGTTTAAAAATATGGTTTTCGGATATATTAATATACTCCTTAATATATTCACCTTACTTATTTTCCTAACAAATGGATTGTATATACTTAGTGAGTTACGAGAAAGTTATCTAGACCCAACGCTACTGGAATCTGGTGAAGCAGGTTTTTATCATATTGGTATTCGATATATATCGCTAGTTTTTTGTGTTGGTCTATTGGTAGCCTGTTATCAATATGTAAGACAGGAGTTCCTTGGAAGAACATTTAAGATAGCCTTTGATATTATATTACAAATAGCTATCCTTTATATAATTAGCAGTGAGTTGATTCATTGGTTGGATATCGCTGGTTATGCATCTTCAGATAAACTGGGATTAAGTATTCTTTGGGGTATATACTCATTATTATTGGTTGTTTTAGGCTTTTGGAAAAAGATAAAACATATACGAATTATTGCTTTTACGCTTTTTGGAATTACCTTGATAAAACTTTTCCTTTATGATATTTCGCACCTTAATACGATTTCTAAAACTATCGTATTTGTATCCTTAGGGTTGTTATTATTAGTTATTTCTTTCTTATATAATAAATACAAACATATCATTACAGATGAGGTCAAAGATTAATATACTAGGTTGTGTACTTTTTTTAATCTGTTCTTCTATATATGGACAGATTGATAGGTATGAGTATAAAAGAGAACTAAAAGGTATTATCGATAGTTGGCATCGTATTATGTTGCCTGATGAACTATTTAAAAACGTATCATCGGATCTTTCGGATATTAGAATTTATGGAATTACTAAAGAGAATGATACGGTAGAAGCTCCTTATATTTTGAAAAAAAATCAGGAGAAAAGATCTAGTAAACAGGTTAATTTCAAAATTATAAATAGAGCGACGACCAGCAAAGGATCTTTTATAACTTTCAAAATATCATCTGACCAAGCAATTAATCAGATTAAATTATTCTTTAAAGAGGATAATTTTGATAGATTAGTTAACCTAGAAGGAAGCCAAAACTTAAAAGAGTGGTATTCGATTGTAGATAGCTATCGTATCCTTTCGATTAGAAATGAACTAACAGCATATACGTTCACAAGTCTTAAGCTTCCTGATTCTAAGCATCAATACTATCGCCTTTTCGTCAACGGAACTAACGCACCAGAACTAAAGAATGCTCAGATAACCTTAAAGGAAACAACAGAAGGTGACTACAAGATGCACACGATTAAATCGATGCGTACGCAGGAGAAAAAACAAAATCGAAGTACAGTAATAGATATCGATTTGCAAACAGCGGTTCCAGTAAGTTATATAAAAATAGAAGGTGGTAATGATTTTGATTATTATCGATCAGTTCGCATAGAATATCTTAGAGATAGTATAAAAACAGAAAAAGGATGGCGTTATAATTATCAAAACCTTAGTTCAGGGATCCTTAATTCTATAGAAGAAAATGAATTTAGAAGTAATAGTAAGATTACAAACAAATTAAGAGTGATTATTAACAATCAGGATAATGAACCACTTACAATTGGTGCTATTCAGATAAAAGGATATACACATGAATTGATCACTCGATTTACAACACCTGCTACCTATTTTCTTGTCTACGGAAATGCTAAGATTGGTAAACCTTCATACGATTTGCAATATATGTCTAATATAGTTCCAGAAAAGCTGAAAACAATAGAGTTAGGAACAGAAAAAAGAATTGAAAAGAAAGGAGAGAAGGTTGTTGCACCACTTTTTGAAAACAAAATTTGGTTATGGGCAGTGATGGGTATAATTATCGCATTACTAGGAGGATTTACACTGATGATGATGAAAAAAAAGTAGTGCTTCGAGCTAAGTGAGAATCATTAGTAGAGGACGTGCGTCGAAAAAAAATGGATAACCTGTCCAAATACTAAAAACTACTTCGTCATAGAACCATATAAACCATAAATAAATAGACTTATGAAACAATTTATGTTCCTTTTTAAAGGAGGAGACGACGTTTGGGATGCAAAATCCGAAGAAGAACAAAATGCACATATGGAAAAGTGGATGGAATGGATTGGGGAAATGGCAGAACAAGAAAAATATGTGGGTGGTGAACGTTTGTATCCAACTGTAAAAACCATTCATCCTGGAGGTACGAAAATTACTGACAGATCTTTTGCTGAAGCTAAAGAATTAGTAGGCGGTTATATTACCGTAATGGCAGAAACAATAGAAGAAGCAACCGAAATGGCGAAAGGATGCCCAGGATTGCAATGGGAGTCTTCTGTAGAAGTTAGAGAAGTTTGGCCAGATGAGGCTTAATCGCAAGTGTAATTAAAAATCATAAATGATGAAAGAATTTTTAATGTTGATACGAGGAGGACAGGAAAAATATGATTCGGTATCTCCAGAAGGTATGCAAAAGCATATGGAACATTGGCAACAATGGATGGGAAGCTTGGCACAAGAAGATAAATTAGTAGGAGGGCAACCTTTAATGAATGAAGGAAGTACCATGACAGAAGGAGGAAAGAAAGTTACGGATCGTCCATTTGCAGAAGGCAAAGAATTGGTGGGAGGGTACTTACTTATTAAGGCAGATTCTCTAGTGCATGCTACAGAGATCGCAAAAGACTGCCCTAGTTTCGAGTATGATTGTAGTGTAGAGGTTCGTGAAATAGCTCCGATGGATTAAACAATCATCTTGGAACCAAAAGATCACATAGACAATACGATAAACCATCTTTTTAGACAAGAGTCTGGAAAGATGGTTGCTGTTTTAATCAAAATCTTCGGTACAGAAAATATAGAACTTGCAGAAGATGTAGTGCAGGATGCACTGGTGAGTGCTTTGGAAACCTGGAAGTATAGAGGAATGCCGGATAACCCAAGAGCGTGGTTATATCGCACAGCCCGCAACAAAGCAATAGATATTATCAGAAGAAAAAAGCACAGTAAAACTATTGATTTCTCTGATCCCGAACGTAAACTACTGACCTCAGAATATACGTTAGCAAGTACTATGAAGGATTTCTGGAAAGAGCAACATATACAAGATGATTTTTTGGCGATGATGTATGCGTGTTGTCATCCAGATATTTCTCAGGAAAACCAGATTACATTTATTCTTAAATCTCTTTGCGGATTTAGTACCAAAGAAGTAGCAAAATCTTTTCTTACATCAGAAGATACCATCTCTAAAAGACTATATCGTACTAAAGAATATTTCAGAAAACATAAGATAAGACCGAGTATACCATTTCCGGAGGAAATTGGTGTTAGAACTTCTTCCGTGTTAAGCGCAATCTATTTGATGTTTAACGAAGGATATAATTCCACTCATGATGATCAGTTAATACGAAAAGATTTGATCTCGCAATCCATGTGGTTATGCAAATCACTTTTAGATAGTGAGCGCACACAATTGCCAGAAGTATATGCATTGATGTCGCTGATGTGTTTTCATACCGCTAGAATAAATAGCCGAATTACGGAACAAGGAGCGCTCATCCTATTACCAGATCAGGACAGAAGTACTTGGGATACAAAACTGATTGCGTTAGGAAGTAACTATCTTAATCAAGCAGCATTTGGCGATGCACTTACTACATATCATCTAGAAGCGGCCATAGCATATCAGCATTGTACAGTTCTAAGTTATGAAACTACGAATTGGAAAGAAATTCTTAAATATTATGATCTGTTGTTAAACATAGATAAAGATCCCATTGTTTATTTAAATAGATGCTTAATTCTACTAGAGTTATATGGACCTGAAGAAGCATTAGAAGCGATAGAAGAAATCAGGGATCATAAAATACTTAATAAGTATTATTTATATCATGCCATTCTGGGAGAAATCCATGAACGCTTGATACAACCTCATATAGCCGTTGAGTATTATCAACAAGCAATACAACTTACCCAATCCAAGCCAGAGCAACATTGCTTACAACAAAAAATAGCCCGTATTCTTAATTAAGAATACTATGAATTGTCATTCCGAAGGAGATCTAAAATTCAGCCTGATTAATTAATAAACATATATTATCATCCTATTACCATCTATATCATTACTTTTCTGTAAAAATGAAATTTCCTTAAATAGAAGGAAAAAATCTTGTTCATTCTGTTTATCGTCCTCATATTGAATATGAAAATTACTCAGATACCTAACGACGGAAATCGTGATTTTATAAAGCGGGTTTAATCCTAGGTCAAGACTTCAGACTACAAAAAAATACATGTTTGAGAATTTAAGATTACAACTTACCTAAGTTAATTCTGTAATCATTGGGAGAAAGCTTCACATGTTTTTTGAAGATTTTACAAAAATAAGTATTACTATTATATCCACATTGGTATCCAATTTCTTTACATGAACTTGAAGTTGTATTTAATAGTAAAAGTGCTTTTTCAATACGTTGCCTATTAATATAATCAATAGGATTTTGCTTGGTTAAGTCTTTAAATTTTCTTGTATAGTGATCTGGCGACATAAAACATTGTGATGCCAACTGAGATACCGTAAGACGATTACTAAGATTTTTATGAATGAACATGATAGAAGCTGATATCCTATTAGACGGCTCCGATTTTAATGTCATTTTAGTGGAGTCGATAAACTCAGACAATAATACGCCCAGTAGCCCGCCCGTAATTAAATTTTCTTTGGCACCACTTTTTTTGTGTTTAAGTGTATTCAAATTTGTTTTCTGGTATATTAAAGGATCCCCAATTGGTAACCTTCTATTAGGGTTCGCTTTACATAATTTATAAAACAATTCGTAATGAAATGCATTTGCCTTAATCTCAATGCTAAAGTTATATAATTGATAGATGCTTAAATTATCTGGAAGGTGAATTGTAAACGTAGTATAGAATTGCTCCATGTAGTCATTGCATTCGTAATTACACTGCTGATAACTTGGAATTAAGTAAAGATGATCTTGCCTCAGTTTTATTTTTTTACCTTTTAGATAAATGTAAGCACCTCCCTTTGTAATAAGATACATTCTTGTAAATGGGCTTATTATATTTTTGTAGTTCCATTCTTTGCCAAGTCGACAATGTTTAACTGAAGATAAATTAAATGATATGTTTTTTAAAAGACCAAAGTTGTACATTATCTTTATTTATTGACTATAACGTGAATTTAGGCTAAATTATTAAAAATTTGAAAAAGAAGTAATATCGGGTTTGTTAAATGATTCATTGGGTCTGTATAACATGGAGCTAGTATTAATATTTAGATTTGTAACACGAGACTAAATAAAGACAGGCCACAAAAAAGTTGGGTTTTATTTTAAATCTAATCTACATTCTATAGCCTTAAAATTTCTTATAATTATAAAACAGATTAAAGATGTGCACATTAAAGAAAGTACTATTTATAGTTACTTTATTTGTTAGCTGTCAATTTCTTTTCGGCCAAGAACAATATAAAGCCAATTGGGAATCGCTTTCGCAGTATAAATGTCCTGAGTGGTTTCGAGATGCCAAATTTGGTATTTATACCCATTGGGGAGTTTACTCTGTTCCGGAAACGGCTTCAGACTGGTATGGTCATAATATGTATTCTAAAAAGCACCCTAACTATGCCTCGCATAAACAAACTTACGGCGATCAAAAACAGTTTGGATATAAAGATTTAGTCCCTTTATTTAAAGCACCTAAATTTGACGCCGATGAATGGGCAGATTTATTTGTAGAGGCCGGAGCTCGGTTTGCTGGTCCAGCAGGAGAACATGCAGATGGTTTTTCGATGTGGGATTCTAAAGTAAATACTTGGAATTCTGTAGACAAAGGCCCCAAAAGAGATATTGTTTCTGAATTGGAAAAAGCAATTCGTAAACGCGGACTAAAATACGTTGTAAGTCTTCATCATTCCTGGCTTTGGGGATGGTTTCCTACCTGGGATGAGAGCACTGATTGTGCTGCCATAGAAAACGCTTCTTTATATGGCGAAAAATTACCTAAAACGGCTTGGAGTACAAAAGAAGCTAAAGGCTACTATAATGTAAATCCAATGCCTAGTGCTGCTTTTGAACACGTTTGGCTCGAAAAAGTAAAAGAAGTGATAGATGGTTATTCACCTGACTTACTCTGGTTCGATAACCGCATACAAATACTATCTGAAGAAGTACGTCAAGAAATGATGGCTTATGCCTACAATGCAGCAGCTAAAAAAGAACAAGAATTCGTTTTAACTTTTAAACGTCCTGACTTTCCACTTGGAACAGGTACTGTTGATCTTGAACGCAATCGCATGCCTAAAATATATCCAGAACCTTGGTTAACCGATACGTCAATCTCTAAACAAAAATGGATTTGGCACAAAGATCTAAAATGTTATCCAACCAACAATTTAATAGACGATTTGGTAGACATTGTAAGTAAAAACGGCAATCTTTTACTAAATGTAGCGCCACATCCTAACGGAACCATCCCTGAGGATCAAAAGCAACGTTTAAGAGAAATAGGGAAATGGCTGAAACTTAATGGAGAAGCGATTTATGAAAGCCGACCTTGGCTTATTTACGGTGAAGGCCCTACAGAAACAAAAACAGGGCATTTAGCAGATATGAAGTTTGATGGTTTTGGTGATGAAGACATTCGTTTTACTACGCGCGATGGACAATTATACGCCATTGCATTAGGATGGTCAGAATCAGGAATTCTTCCAATTAAATCATTGAGTTCTACGACTTATAATGGTAAAATAGAAAAAATAGAATTAATTGGTTCTAAATCAAAAATTGCTTTTAGCAAACGTTAGATGCATTGGAAATTCAATTACCGGAAAGTAAACCTTGTAAGCACGCTTTTATATTTAAAATTCAATCTAAATAAAAGTTGAAGACACATGGGTAATTCCCCGTTAGAACGATTTGTTATGAATTTGAAAAGTACACTAAATTGGAATGAAAAGAAACAAAAAATAGTTAGAGGATAAATTGTAAGTACATTTTTTAGAAGGTAATTGAAATAAACAAAAACAAAGAAAAATAGTATTCAAAACTTACAAAATTATGCCCGAAAACACTCCTGTAGATAAACACAAAGACATTCCATTGTACAACACGGAGACGTGGATGTATGAAGATTTTAAGATAGGTCAAAAAGACAGATCAATTAGTCGAACCATTTCAGAAGGAGAAGCCATGATGTTTAATGGATTAGTATTGGATATGCATCCTTATGTTGGCGACCAAAATTTCGCTGAAACAGAAGGTCTTTTTGGCAAAAGATTAGTGGCAGGTGCTATGGTATTCTCTTTAGGATTAGGCTTAATGGCCAATAACAATGTGAACACCTTTAGTTATGGCTATGATAAGTTACGATTTATTAAACCGGTATTTATAGGAGATACAATCTATACGGTTCGTACCCATTTAAGTAAAAAGCCGAAGTACAAAGAAATGGGACTCATTGTAGTAAGTTATGAAGTATACAAACAGCCAGGAGAATTAGTATTATACTGTGAACATTTACAAACTGTAAAATATAAAAACCCAGAAACGTTTAAGCAATAGTTATCAATCCATAACTTTCTTAAAGGACGCACCTGCCTTTTAGATTTACAATTATCACTATTTTATCTTTATGAATTAACTGTTTGTTATTTTCTGTATATATAATGGACATTTTGAAAGTGAAGATGAGGCTGATAAAAGAGTTAATCTTGAACTACTTATATTTGAAAAAAAAGAGTATAAAAGTGCGTGATCAGAATAGAAAATGCTAATTGTCGAAAATAAACTTAACAAAACAAAATATATAAAAATTAGAGCAAAATTTAGCACAGAATCCCTGGGTGATTTACTTTATGCTGTGATGTTAGATTTTTATAACCGGTATGAGACTACTTACGAAAATCCGTTAGGATTTTCTATTCAATTTGTATTTGCTAAATTAGAAGCTGAAACACGCAGCGAAATTGTATACAAATCGGTTGTAGCATATTTAAAAATAAATCTAAGCAAAATGAAAAAAATATTAAACGTTATCAGTGATAGTAAAAACAACATAAATCTATGAATAAGTACAAAGGACTATTGGATCATATAGCCAAATATGTTGAGCTAACAGATGATGAAATAGGAGAGTTCACTTCAATATTAAAAACCACTAGAATAAAGAAAAGGCAATTTATTGTTCAACCGGGGTTTGTATCTGAATATCGAAACTATATCGTAGAAGGTGCAGTCAGAGTTTTTTATTTAGATGACTTGGGAAAAGAACATACTGTAATTATTGCAATCGAAGATTGGTTTTTTACCGACTTTTATAGTTATATAAATAGAACTCCTGCAGAATATTATGCTGAAGCGCTTGAAGATTCTATAATTTTACAAATGAAATATGATGATGTTGAAGAACTTTGTAGTAGAATACATAATTTATGTCAATATTTTAGATTATTTACAGAAAGGTCAATGGCTTACTCTTATAAAAGAACCATTTCTAATATTAGTAAAACTTCAGAAGAACGCTATTGGGAGTACGTTAATAAATATCCTCAAATTGCAAATCGTGTACCCCAGTATGTTTTAGCATCTTATCTAGGAATTTCTCCTGAATCAATAAGTAGAATCCGTTCGAAATCTTAAAAAATTGATGTATATCAATTTTACTGCTTGATAAACGTCAAGCTCTTTTCTTAACACGCGTCATATTTATCTCTTCACATATGACGCAACTTTGTCTTGTCTATTATTTACTAAATAAGAATAGATAATGAGACCATAGGAAACTTATAAAAACTATGTCTCATTTTACTATAAAATTAGCAGTGATGAATACACAAGTAATTCCTTCATATAAAGAAGGCTTAAAAGAATTAAAAGAAAAGTTATCGCATACGCTTCCTTCGGATGTATTTGAGGTCCTTAATTCAGATGCAGAAAGAATAGGTGAAGAACACACTTCTATTTTAAAACTTCAAGTCGGTGATAAAGCGCCCAATTTTACGCTTTTAAATGCGCTTAACGAACGTGTTAACCTTTATAGATTATTAGAAACGAAAAGAGTCGTTCTTACTTTTTATAGAGGTACTTGGTGTCCATATTGTAACTTAATATTAAGCCAGTACCAAACAGTGCTTCCGGAAATAGAAAAAGAAGGGGCTATTCTAGTTGCTATTTCTCCACAAACACCAGATGCCTCTTTCAGTACTAAAGACAAAAATGCATTGCAGTTTGAAGTCTTAAGTGATAATGGAAATATTGTATCAAAGGAGTTTACTACAGTTCATAAAAATCCAGAAGACTCATTAGAAAAAATGGCCGATTTAGGGCACGATTACGATTGTTATAATTGCGATGAGAAAAGTGAAATTCCCATTCCTGCCACATTTATCATTGAGAAAGATAGTATAATTTCCTTTGCAAAAACAGGAGGCGGTGACTATAGAAATCGTGTCGAGCCCTATGATATTATAAACGCTTTAAACAAAAAATAAACAGTCTATTCAAAAATTCAATTCAATTTTTTTTAAACACAATCACAATAAAACCAAAGTAAAATCACAATAATTAATTTATCATGAAAAAAGTAATTTTTAAAATCGTACCATTCGTATTAATCGTTTTTGCATTTTCAACTCAAGCTCAAGAAGCAAAGGAGCTAATCGCTAAAGTAGTAGAAGCCAATGGCGGCAAAAATGCATTACATAAATTAAAAGATGTATCCTTTGATTATACATTTAAAGTTAAAGATAACAATGTAGAAGATGTTTCTAAAGAGCGGTATATTTTTGATAGAGAAGTTTCCTTTGCAGAATATACCAAAAGACAAGTTTATGCAATACCTCAAATGCCTGGTGAAACTTACACACAGTTCTTTAATGGTACAAACTCTATATCTAAAATAGATGGAAAAGCTATTACAGAGCAACAACCAGCATTTATTGGTCACATTCTTAGGAAAACCAACTATTACTGGTTTACCATGATGTTCAAACTATCTGATCCGGGTGTGAATCATAAAATATTGTCCTCTAGAAAGGTTGAAGACATAACCTATAAAGTTATAGAGATGACCTTTGGCGATAATATAGGAGAATCGAGCCAAGATAAGTATATCCTATACATCAATCCACAGACATATAGAGTAGATCAATTTCTATATAACGCAACAGGATTTGGTATTACTGAACCAAGTATAATGAAAGTAAAGTATGAGAAGGTAGATGGTATCTATTTATCAACTTATCGCAGATATGCGCCAGCAGATTGGGATGGCAATAAGCTAGAAGGATCGTGGACAGAGCAGTTTACTAAAAATGTCAAGTTTAACAATGGATATAATTTAGAAAACATTCAGAGTTAGTGTTTTCCTATTCAAATCTATCAACAATTTTAACAAATATAAAATTCAATAAATAAGAAGAAGTTACTTCAAACTAGAAAATAAATAATTAAAATTATGAAAGCAGTAGTATACAAAGAAAGAGCAAAAATCGAGGTCGTTGATATAGCAAAACCTCAATTATTAAAAGACGATGATGTTATCGTACGTATTACCCTTGCGGGTGTTTGCGGAGCGGATTTAGAATTTACCCAAAACGGACCCGAAATGGGATTGTTTGAAGGGATGCGAATAGGTCATGAATTCGTTGGAGTAATAGATCAAGTAGGTAAAGATATTCACACCTTAAAAGTTGGAGACCGCGTTGTGGCTTCTGCTATGTTTGTTGACGGAGATTGTTACTATTGTAAACGTGATTTGCCTTCGGCCTGTGATCATGGAGGCTTATTTGGAACACCTCTTTTTGCAGAGCATGGAGGTGATGATATCCAAGGAGGGCAAGCTGAATTTATACGTGTGCCTTATGCCAATACATCATTATTTAAACTTCCAGAAGGTTTAACTGGAGATGAGCATGATACGAAAGTTCTTCCGTTAGGAGATAATTTTGCTACAGGTTATCACGGAGCACTAAATGCTAATATCAAAACTGGAGAAACTGTAGTAGTTATAGGTGATGGTGCAGTAGGTCTAAGTGCAGTAATGGCTGCAACATTATTTGGTCCTTCTACGATTATTCTTGTAGGACGTCACGATAGTCGATTAGAGTTAGCAAAAACTATTGGAGCAACACACGTAGTGAATTCAAAAAATGAAGACCCTGTAGCATTTGTGAAGTCACTTACAGAAGGACGAGGTGCAAATTCTGTAATCGATTCTGTCGGTAATAAAACAGCAATTACACAAGGAATGGAAATGACTCAGGCTGGTGCATCAATAAGTGTTCTGGGATTTGGTCATCTTTATGAACCAGTAGAGCAGCCATACTCCTCAGCTTTGTTTAGAAATATAACTATTCATACAGGTGTTGTAAATGTAGCAGCGTATATGAAAAAATTACTTCCTATAGTAGAAAGAGGTGTTATTGATCCTAGTGTAATTTTTACAGATGTTTTACCCTTATCTGAAGCAGAAAAGGGCTATGATTTAATGCGTGATCGAACGTCAGGAACGCTTAAAGTGGCTTTACGTCCATAATATTTTTCAAATTGAAAGTTAATAATGTGTCGAAAAAGGTTTCCAGAAAATCTTTTTTGACACATTATTCGACTCCATAATATAAAGTGCATTACCAATATGAGAAGATTATTTTTAGTTGTATTCGCAGGAATTTTGTTGGTTTCCTGCGCCAATGAGGAAACAACGATAAACATAACACAGGAAGAAGCCAATTTAATGGAGACCAGTCGCAAATGGTCTCAATCATTCTCTACTGAAGAATATTTTAGTTTTATTGGTGAAGGTGGTATCATGATGGCTCCTGGCCAACCTCTTTTAGAAGGTCATGAAAAGATTAAAAACGTGTTGAAAGAGTTTCAATCACTACCTGGTTTTAGGGTCACATGGGAACCGCAAGAAGCATTTGTGTCTAAGAGTTTAGATTTAGGGTATACTATAGATAAAATGTTAGTGAATTTTGATGATAAAGATGGCAACACGGTAAATCAATTTGAAAAGGTGGTTTCTATTTGGAAAAAAAATGAAAAAGGAGAGTGGAAAATGGCTGTAGACATTTGGAATGCAGATCCTACTCTTAAATCTATTGCTAAATAGATATCTAATGTCAGAATATGAATTATTCTTAATAAAGGCTTAAAAGCCTGTTATTTCTCTTTTAATTATAATCATTCTTTAATATGTCAAACTTAAAAGCACAAATCACGCTACCAGCTAAAAGCCCTGAAGCAGAGGTTAGTCAACGTGTAGGTATTACCGATATTACGATTCACTATAACAGACCATCTGTTAAAGGCCGAAAAATCTGGGGCAGTTTAGTACCCTATGGTTTTAATTATTTAGGGTTTGGAACTTCTAAAGCTGCGCCTTGGAGAGCGGGATCAGATTATAATACTACGATTAATTTTACACATGAGGTTAGTATACAAGGTAACAAAGTTCCTGCAGGAAAATATGCCTTGTTTATGGTACCAGAAGAAAATAGAGAAGTGATGATTATTTTATCTTCTAATACTACTTCTTGGGGATCGTATTTTTATGATGTAAATGAAGATATACTTCGTTTTAAAGTTACTTCTATAGATAAAAATACTAGCACAGAAATGCTGACATATAGTTTTGATTCGATGACACCCTATAATGCAACGGTTTCTTTACATTGGGACACCAAAGAGATACCCTTTAGAATTGATGTAGCAGTAGATGAAATTGTCATGGAGGGAATTCGTAATGATTTAAGGAGTCCAAAAGGATTTCAGCAATCTACTTGGGATAGTGCAGCCAATTATGCTCTTAGTGTGGGGCAATTAGACCAAGCGCAGGAATGGGTTAATGCTTCTATTGAAGGTAATTTTTTCAGTAAAGAAACATTTAGTAATCTTTCTTTGAAATCTCAGATTTTACAAAAACAAGGAAAGACTGCCGAAGCCCAGGATATGGTACAAAAAGCTATTCCATTGGGAAGTCCTGACGAACTTTACAAATTAGGACTAAGATTCATCATGGATGGCGAATTATACAAAGCGATAGAAATCATGAAAGCGAATGTCAAAAATAATAATGGTGTTTTTCCAAGTCATTATGGATTGGCTAGAGCTTATTCAGCTAAAAAAGATTTCAAAAATGCGTTGAAGGCTTTGGAAAAAACTGGAGATGACACTCCAAAGCATTTTGAAGCTAGATTCATAAAATACAAAGAACGCTTGAAAAAAGGTGAGGGTATTTAATCACAAAAGAAATAACTCAATTTTATGAAAGAGAACAATCTTGTCCAAACCAATGAGGTTTTACATTTTGCTAGTGGCAAAACAATGAAGAACCGATTTATGTTAGCTCCGCTTACCAATAAACAGAGTCACGATAATGGAACATTATCAAAGGAAGAGTTAAAATGGTTAAGAATGAGAGCTAAAGGCCAATTTGGATTAGTAATGACTTGTGCCGTCAATGTTCAAGCCAATGGTAAAGCTTGGCCTGGAGAGTTAGGGATTTATTCGGACAATCAACTCTTAGGACATCGAAAATTAACAGAAAACATTAAAGCTTATGGTAGTCTTGCTGTAATTCAACTATTTCATGGTGGTATGAGGTCTCCAAAAGAATTGATAGATGAACAACCTATTTGCCCCTCCGATAATGAAGAATTTAAAGCGAGAGCATTATCCCTAAATGAAATATATCAAGTTAGAGACGATTTCATTTCTGCTGCTGTAAGAGCAAAAAAATCTGGCTATGATGGGGTTGAAGTCCATGGCGCACATGGGTATTTGCTGGCACAGTTTTTAAGTAGTGAAATTAATCATAGAAATGATAAATATGGAGGAAGTCTAGAAAATAGAGCGCGATTAATTTTTGAAATTGTTGAAGGCATTTATGAAGCTTGTGGTTCAGATTTTGCTATTGGAGTACGCTTATCTCCAGAACGATATGGAATGGTATTAGATGAAGTGAAATTAGTAGCACAATGGCTTATTGATTCAAATAAAATTGATTTTTTAGACTTGTCATTATGGGACGTATTTAAAAAACCCGAAAAGCATTCTGATACTAAGAAAAGTTTATTAGAGCATTTTTTAGAATTAGAGTATAAGAAAGTTAAATTAACAGTAGCTGGAAAAATTAACGGAGGCAAAGAAGTTCATGAAGTCCTTAATGCAGGTGCAGATTTTGTTGCTATCGGAAGATCAGGAATCATTCACCATGATTTTCCTGTTAGGGTTATGAACAATGATAGCTTTGTGCCAGAACAATTACCAGTTTCTATTTCTCATTTAAAGAACGAAGGATTAGGACCGAAGTTTATCGAAATGATGAAATCATGGCCTGATTTTATTAAAAAATAAATAACAAATTAAATTAAAACAAATATGAAAAAAGTCTTAATAACATTTATAACAATAATTACTATGACAATTACAACAGAGTTACATGCGCAACAAACAGATCTAGAGCGTATTGAGACAACACTGAATTACTATCTCACCGGATTGGTAAATAACGATGCTAAGACCTTAACAAAAGCTTTTCATCCTACCGCAACTATGAAATGGATAGATAAAGATTATAAAGAAGTCAATGCCATTAAAGGATTAACGGAAGGGATGGATGGATCTCCACTTAAAGAAAAGATAAAAACGAGAGTTGTTTCAGTAAATATTTCTGGAAATGCGGCAAGTGCTCAACTAGAGATTCAATTTCCAACATTTACTTACATTGATTTTATGCATGTATTGAAGATAGACGGACAGTGGAAAATAGTGAGTAAAATATTTTACACTAGACAAGATTCTAAATAACAGCATGTCTAAAAAAACGAAGAACCTTTTGGTAAACAAATAGTAGAGATTAGTTTAAGATTTTAGTAATAATCAAATTCAAAAAATATATTAAATGCAATTAATTGAAAACTTAAAGTGGAGATACGCCACTAAAAAATATGACACTTCAAAGAAAATTAGTTCTGAAGATTTAGAAAAAATAAAAGAAGCAATTCAACTATCGGCAACGTCTTATGGATTACAATTATTTAAGGTTCTTATCGTTGAAAATAAGTCAATTAGAGAAAAGTTGAGACCCGTATCTTGGGGACAGCCCCAAATAACAGATGCATCTCACTTACTTGTTTTTTGTAGCTATGATGATGTTACAGATAAAGACATAGAGGCCTATATCGATTTAAAGGCACAAACGCAAGGTTTAAAAGTTTCTGATTTAAAAGACTACAGTGATTTCATGAAAATGAAAATGAAAGAAAAATCTGCAGATGAGAAACAATCTTGGACTGCGAAACAAACTTATATAGCATTGTCTAACGCCCTTAATGCCTGTGCCGAACTTAAATTAGATAGTACACCTATGGAAGGTTTTGAGCCAGAATCATATGACGAAATTTTGAACTTAAAAGATAAAGGTTTGAAAACCAGTGTTGTATTAGCAATTGGTTATAGAAGCGAAGAAGACGATACCCAAAACACAAAAAAGGTTAGAAAACCATTAGGGGCAATTTTTGAAAAAATATAGTTGTTCAAATAGTTACTTCTTAACTAAAGGTAGATTCATTTACATATGTTTATGAATCTACCTTTCCAAACCTAAAAAATGCTATAGAACGAAGTGTTTTACTAACTTCTTTTACTCATAAGTTGAGTACCGCAACACGTACAAGTATTCTATTGGTTAATTTCTATAGAATCATTAAGCATAAACAGTTTAAGCTTGTAAATAAAAATTGATTTAAATCAATTTTATTCTTTGATAGGGATCAAGCTTTTTTCTTACCACACATCATATTAATCTCTATACATATGACGCAACTTTGTAATGTCAATAATAGATAAATCGGCTTAAGGTTTATTAGAACATTAATTCTATAATATCCACCCCGATTCTTAAAAAATAGAAAGAGCAAAATAAACGATATCATTATGAATAAGTATTTACTTCCAGTTATTGCCATTGTTATTGGCGTTATTATTGGGTTTATCACCAAAAAGCAAAAATCTAAAGGCACTAAATTATTATTATCATTTAGTGGTGCATTTCTATTAGCATTAACGCTTTTTGATTTATTACCAGAAGTATATCATCATTTAGAAGCCAAGCAAACTGGGCTTTTAATAATGTGTGGAGTACTATTACAAATTATTTTAGAATTTTTATCAAAAGGCATCGAGCATGGTCATGACCAATTACATAAGGAAAATAAAGAGTTTCCTTGGGTACTATTCATTAGTCTTTGTATTCATAGTTTTTTAGAAGGGTTTCCTATTCATCAGCATAATGATATGGTCTATGGTATATTGATACATAAAATTCCAATAGCTGCATTAATCACTACGTATTTATTTCAATCTAGTTATAGTAAAGTTCAAGTTATTGGTTTCTTATTAATATTTATGGTAATGACACCTCTAGGTACCTATATGTCTAATAATACAGTTTTAGTTAATGAATATATAGATTTTGTTAATGCTATAGTGATCGGTATCTTTTTACATATTGCTACAACTATTTTGTTTGAAACAGGTGAAGGTCATAAGTTTAATTTATCCAAGCTGGTAGTGATATGTTTTGGTGTTTTCATCGCTAATTTGATATAAACGTTCTCGAAGAACGGTCAAAATAGTCGCGTCAATATTTGCAGAAAGAAAGATAAAAGAATCACTTTTTAAAATGATTGAATATATATAATTCCAATTCATATAAAACGTGCTGAAACAACTTTTATAGTTCATAGTGCTTAATAATGATTTAGGGAGTTCTGCAGAATTTCTTCGCTCTTTTTTGCTAACTTACCTCCTAACACTAAAAACTGTTTAAGAACTGTTGTCAAACATTTCAAAACTCAAAATGAAATCTGAAATAGCAAAAAACATCGGAATTAGGAAAGCACTACAATCTGCGACTATTGGAATGTTCATTGCTTTTCTGTTTATGATATTGCTTTCTGGCGGAAATATACAATGGATGACGGAATGGAATTACTGGATAAATATCATTATCGGAATTGGGATTTTTTATGGACTTGCATATTTCTTCGGAAAAAATGCTGGATACGAAATTTTAATACAGAAAAAAAGCTCTGGCGGAGTGGGAGCAAAATACGGTTTTTTGACTCTTATAATAACAGCTTTTCTTGTTGGATGGACTGGATTTATGCAAGAAGGAATGGAGCCTTATGATACTTTTTGGGACTCGTTTGAGGATTATATTATGAAACCTTTCTTCTGGATAACAATAGTTGGATTATTACCTGCAATTTTAGTTGGAGTTTTATTTGGTAAATGGATTAAAAAAAGTATTTAAAAAACTTTTTGCAAAGCCGTTATAACGAAAGAGCATACTAAATATTTCATAAATAAATATCAAACAGCAAAAGCAATAGAGCAACAAGTTAAAAATGGAAGTTATTATTTTTTACTCACGTATGAAGGGGTACATGTGGGGTAGCTCGGACTAAAAAGAGAGACTGATATTTTTATTGTTAGATAAATTATACCTTCTAGAAGACTATAGAGGAAAAAAAATTGGTAAAAAAACGATTAAATTTACTGATGATTTTGCAACAAAAAAATAATATTTCAAGAATTGAATTAATCGTACATAAAGAAAACCTTAAAACAATAGAGTTTTATAAAAGAATGGGTTATAAATTACTAGACATCGTACCTAACCATTTTGAGACTGGTCAAATTATCGAAAACTATCAAATGGTAAAAATATTGGCAAAAAAGTAAACCGATTTGCCAACAATGCATAATCGCAATTAAGGTGCATTCGATTACGTCCGAATCCAATCTTTAAATAACATTGATTCAAAAAAAAAGAATTAACAATCTGAATGGCTTTTCTGAATAATCATCCAATTATTATCTAAAACTTTAGAAACTAACAAAATTAAATTAAACTTGTATTTTCGTTTAAGATTTTACATTCTTTATGTTTAAATTACTAGTTAAGAATTATTAGTACGATATATATGAAATTAGCATTAAACTTTGTATTGGTAATTGGAATAGTATTAAGTATTCTACCTATAATAGGTATCGTTAAGCTAAAAGAAAAAAAGTTACCCCATTATTTATTGATTGTTTTTTGGATATTAATTCTTAACATTATCATATATTTCTATGCTACTTTACATGAATTAACACTATTACAATTTATAACCAATTATTTACAGAACGGTGTTCGTTTTTTAATTCCACCTTTGTTATATGTATATGTGAAATCTATTTTTTTCAAACCATCTGGACTGATAAGAGAAAATATAAAACATTTTATAGTTTTCTTTATTTATTTTACCGCATACATTTTACCAAAATCTTTATATCCAAACGCTACATATATTTACACAATTCACGTATATGTACCTAACTGGGCAATAGTACAGGACATTTTTGGGATCCTTTATTTTATTGCAGCTTTACATTTATTTTATAAGTTTAAGAACTTACTAAAGGTAAACTATTCTAATATTAGAGAGAAAGATGTACTATGGATTGAGAAATTTCTGATCAGTTTTTTAATTGTATTGATTGTAGACCTTATTATAACCATTGTAGAAATTATAGTAGGTTATTATGTAGATTGGGATGCCTACATTACAGTGTTTTTTTTAATTTTCGCGATGTTTTATCTTGGGTATTATGGTCTTACACAATCTACTGTTTTTTTACCCAGCTTTTTGACTCATATGCCAATTTCAAACGATGCTAAGAAGGAATCTTCTTATTTAAAATCGATAGAGAAAAGTATGTTAAAAGAAAAGTTTCGTGAGTGTATGAATGAACAAAAAATATTTCTACTACAAGATTTGAACTTGAAATTATTAGCGGATAAAATGGATACTTCAGAACGAAAATTATCAGCATTTTTTAGTGAGGTTTTATCGAGTAATTTTCACGATACCATTAATGCATATCGCGTAGAAGAAGCTAAGGCTATTTTAACATCAAAAGCAATGGAAAATCATTCTATAGTTGGTATAGGGTTGTCCTGTGGATTCAGTTCTAAAAGTAGTTTTTATAGAATCTTTAAAAAAAGCACTTCGCTAACTCCATTAGAATATGTAAAGCAGAAATCATAATAGTCTCAACGCTCGCAATAGGACATTATAGGACGAATACTATTTTTCTATGTGTATAAAAAGACAGAGATTTGGAAAGTAACGCAAATTATTTTTTGTTTAAATTTCTTATGATGCTTAAAAAATCTATTTGTCTATCCGTTTTAATACTTTATATATTATCAAGCTGTGCTCAACAAACTATAGAAGATTACATAGGGGAATGGGAAGGGAAAACGGAAATTAAAAATGCTCTTAACTTAGAGATATCTATCAAAAAACTGAATGGAACAGATGCTGTTTTCACACTTTCAAACAACAAAAAAATAGTAACAAAAGATTTCAGATTTGGAAAGAAAATCAATGTTATATTAGATAAGAACTTCATTTTTAGTGGGATCGTTAATAATGAGCAATCAGAAATAAGTGGTTTTATTAAATCAAAGGGAAATTTGTTTCCTACGAAACTCGTTAAAGAAGGAGATCGTTTCTTAGGAAAATGGAATCTGTCGGTGTTTCACTATCTACAATCTCAATCTTTACGTTTAATTATAAAAGAAAGTAATACCCCAAATGAGGAATATCCTGCTTACCCGATTCTTGGAAGCCTTTGGTGCAACGATTTTAAGAAAAATAAGAATGCTATTTCATTTGTAGATTATAAAACAGGGCTTGAATTTGAAGGGCAATTAAAACCCTCTGAAATTATATTGAATATTAGTTTGGGTGGCAAGTTTATAACAAAAACATCATTTAAAAGACGAACAGAAAGTACAAAAAACCATTCCAACTCTGTACAAGAGAATTTACAAATTAATGACGGTTGGAAATCATCAAAAAATCCTTTAATACTTAAAAAAATGGAGGAAGATATCCATAATGGTGACTTAATAGGTATAGAGGGAGCTCTTGTTGCAAAAAAAGGTAAAATCACTTACGAAAAATACTTTGCTGGTTTTAATGCTGCTATTCCACACGATACACGTTCCGCATCAAAAAGTGTTTCATCAGCCATCATCGGTATAGCTATTGATGATAAAATTATAGAAAGCGTTGATCAAAGTCTATATGATTTTATACCTAAAGAATATCAGTATACAAAAGATACTTTAAAAGCTAAAATAACAATCAAGGATTTATTGACTATGAGCTCTGGATTAGATGTTAATAAGGCAGCATCAGAAGATTATTATCAAGAGTCCAGTAATTGGTTAAAAACAGTGTTGGAGGCTCCTATGGTAAAAGCCCCAGGGACTTATACCGATTATGGATCTGCAAATCCATTTCTACTTGGTATTTATTTAAACGAAAGATTAGATGTACCTCTAGAATTTTATATGCAAGATAAGTTTTTTTCGCCTCTGGGAATTACAAATTATATATTGAATACTGACGATAAAGAAAGTGCGCCATATTTTGGAGGAGGTTTCCGATTAACCCCAAGAGATTTACTAAAGTTTGGGCAGCTATATCTTAACAAGGGGATCTGGAAAGGAAGACAGATTATTTCAGAAGCTTGGGTTGAAGAATCTTTTAAAAAACACACAAGACTACAAGACGTAAAAGATAAGAATGAATATGGCTATTTTTGGTGGCACGACAATTATATGATCAATGGAAAATCTGTTCAGTCTATTGAAGCAAGAGGAGCTGGAGGTCAGCTTATTATTGTAATTCCAAAGTTGGAATCCGTGGTTGTAATAACAGCTGGGAATTATAGAAACGGGAAATGGAGTCATTCAAGAAAATTATTTAAAGAATATATCCTTCCTGTGCTGCTAAATTAAAAGATTATAGTATATAATAAAGCGTATAGTTTATTGCTTTGCACTTATCTACTTCGAAAATTCCGAAATAATTTTCCAGAGGTCATTCTCTTTTGTAATACTGTCAGATTTTTATAAATATTAACTAAAGAAATAATAAAACACGGATAAATCGATTGGTTCAGGTATGTTTGCCTTATTCAGATTCATATATTTGATGTTGTATCTAATAAAAGAAAAATAAAAGCAACTAATAAAATTAAATGAGAAATTGATTAATGCTGTGATTTTTGATATGGATGGAGTGATTGTAGACTCCGAACCTTTTTGGCAGAAAGCTGAGAGAGAGGTTTTTACATCTTTGGGAGTAGAGATAACAGACGAATTACGTCGCATAACCCAAAGAATGACTACTAATGAAGTTACAAGGTTTTGGTTTAAAAGAAATCCATGGAAAAACAAGGGGATTGAGGAAGTTGAAAATATGGTGATTGATCGAGTAATAGAATTGATTGAATTAGAAAATTGTCTAATTCCAGGTGTAGTAGATACAATCAAAGAACTTAAGTCAAGAGGTGTTAAGTTAGCGTTAGCGACAAATTCTCCCTATAGAATAATTCCAAAAGTCTTAAATAAAATGAATATTATTAAGGATTTCGAAACAATATCATCAGCGGAATTCGAGAAAAAAGGAAAGCCAGAACCATATATTTACTTAAGTACTCTACAAAAATTAAATGAAAAGGCTGATAATTGTATTGTGATAGAAGATTCAAATTCAGGAATTATAGCAGCAAATAAGGCGGGCATAAAAGTGATAGCATTTACAAATGGAGGTAAAAACTTAATAACTGAAAATTTTGATTTTAAAATACCTTCATTCGAGAATGTCGATTACACAATATTCGAAAGTGTAAAATAAAGACTACAGATAAACCATTACCATTAATAAATACTACAAAACATGAAAAAAAGAACCTACATATTATTTTTTATGATGATGTGCTTGCTCTTAGCTTGTAAACAAAATTCTAACCAGTCAAATGATAATGGTATAAATATTAGTTATGAAAAAAGTGTAAAAGTCTTTAAGGATTATTATGAAAGTGGAGAATTACTTGTGTCAGGGCAGTATGAAAATGATAAAAAAGTCGGGGAGTGGACAAGCTATTTCAAAAACGGAGAGCCCTCAAAAATAGAAAGCTACCAAGATGGAAAATTAGAAGGGGCTTGGAAGGTCTTTCATCCAACAGGAAAATTATATATGGATGGAGCACATCAACAAAACGCTAAAATCGGAACTTGGAAACACTATTTAGATGATGGAACTCTTAAATATATAAAGCATTATGATACAGAAGGAAGTACAGGAGAATGGAAAAGTTATTATGATTCTGGTGAATTGGCTTCCGTAGAAAACTATAAAAATGGGAGACCACATGGTTTGTGGACTGATTTTTATAAAAATGGTCAAATTTATAGAACTGGAGAAAAAATAAAAGGTAAAGAAGATGGAGTATGGAAAATCTATAATGATAAAGGGGGGCTATTGTTAACTGAGACCTATGAAAACGGTAAAAAAATACAAGCAGTTCGAAGTAATGAAGCTGAAAATTGATTTTTGATATGTAAAATTTGGTAGAACTTTTTAGTACCTTGCCTCTTACATATGATTCAATTTATTTTAAATAATGAGGTTATTCGAACATCTGCTAATGCAGGAATAACGCTTCTAGATTTTATAAGGGAACACCAGCAATTAAAAGGAACAAAAATTGGTTGTCGTGAAGGAGATTGTGGTGCTTGTACAGTTTTGGTAGGAATACTAAATGAGGGCAAGATTTCCTATCAAAATATTACATCCTGTATTTCACCTCTTGGGAATGCCAATGGAAAACATATTGTTACGATCGAAGGGATGAATTTACCTACAGCATTGAATACCGTACAACAAGCTATGACTGATAACTACGCTACGCAATGTGGATTTTGTACACCAGGTTTTGTAGTTTCTATGACTGGATACGCTATGCAGAACGATGAAAGTATCTTGGATTCTTGTAATGATGCTATAAGTGGTAATATTTGTAGGTGCACAGGATATAAATCTATAGAGAAAGCGGGCTTTCTAGTAGAAGCGAAACTACAAGAAAAAGATACTAATGATACGATAGCATGGTTGATCAAAGAGGGGTTTATTCCTAATTATTTTGAAACAATTCCTCAAAAATTAAAAGATTTAGAGCCCGAACTGATTACTGGCGAAGGAAAAATAGTTGCCAATGGAACGGATCTATACGTTCATAATGCAGATCAACTTGCAGAGGAACAAGTTCAGTTAATTGCCGGTCATAAAGCATTGATAGGAATTCAATTTACAGATACAATTTGTACTATAGGTGCTAATACTACAGTTACAGAATTAGTAGAAAATGAAAAATTACAGTTGCTGTTTCCGAAATTAAAATCATTTCTTAAACTAGTTTCTTCAGAACCTATACGAAATATGGGGACTTTAGGAGGAAACTTTGTCAATGCTTCTCCTATCGGAGATATGACAATTTTCTTTTTGGCACTTAATGCTACACTAACGATACAGACCAAAACAAATTCGGAAAGACAAATACCTTTTAATGAGTTTTATAAAGGATATAAAACTTATGATTTACAAAAAGGAGAAATTTTAAAAAATATTTCTTTTTCTGTTCTAGAAAATCAAGATTTTTATAATTTCGAAAAGGTAAGTAAACGAACACATTTAGATATCGCAAGTGTTAATACCGCAGCAAAAATAACCTTAGAAAACAACATCATCAAAGCTGCACATTTCTCGATGGGCGGTGTTGCTCCAATTCCAAAATATCTATTCGATACTAGTGATTTCTTAATTGGAAAAACAATTGATTCCGAAACTGTAAAACAAGCAGTCTCGATTTTGCAGTCAGAAATTGCGCCCATAAGTGATGTAAGAGGATCATCAGATTATAAGAGGCTATTAGCAAAACAATTGTTCTTTGCACATTTTATTGAATTATTTCCAACAAAGGTTCAACTTCAAAAACTGATAGCGTGATGAAGACGATGAAAAATATTGACAGTTTTACACATGTACGAGGAGAATCCCTATTTGTAGATGATTTGATTACCAGACAAGATACGTTGTATGGATTGGTGTTTGATTCACCAAAGGCACACGGGAAAATAAAACATGTAGATTATACAAAGGCAGAACAAGTAGAGGGCGTTATAAAAATATTTACCTACAAAGATGTTTTGGGAGAAAACCAAATCGGTGGAATTATTCCTGATGAGCCTTTATGGGCAGAAGATGAAGTTCATTTTTGGGGACAACCAATTGCATTTATCGTAGCAGTATCAGAAGCCATTGCAAAAAAAGCACGTCTGCTTATCGAAATAGAAATAGAAGAATTACCCGTAATAACAACTGCAAAAGAAGCTAAAGAGAAAAAAAGCTTTATCAATGCGCCACGTTCCTTTACACTAGGAGATACCAATGCTGCTTTTTCGGATTGTGATTATGTGATCGAAGGTGAAACATTTTCTAACGGTCAGGAGCATCTTTACTTAGAAACACAAGGTTGTTATGCGGTTCCTCAAGAAAATGGAAGTATCAAGATCACATCGTCTACACAAGGCCCAACAGCAGTACAAAAAACAGCTGCAAAAGTTTTAGGGGTACCCATGCATAAGATAGAAATAGATGTTATCCGATTAGGTGGAGGTTTTGGAGGGAAAGAAGATCAAGCAACTCCTTGGTCAGTTATGGCAGCAGTCGCAGTACAACATTTAAATAAACCTGTAAAATACATCCTAAACCGTCACGATGATATGCGAATGACAGGAAAGCGTCATCCGTATTCCTCTTTTTTCAAAATTGGACTCAATAAGAGCTTAAAGATTATAGCTTTTGAAGCGGAGTTTTTACAAAACTCTGGTGCAGCTGCTGATTTATCTCCTGCAATAGCCGAAAGAACATTATTTCATGCGACTAACAGTTATTTTGTTCCAAATGTGAGCACAACTGTATATAGTTGTAAAACAAACTTACCGCCCAATACCGCATTTAGGGGTTTTGGTGGCCCGCAAGGAATGTTCGTTATTGAGTCAGCTATTGCCAAAGCAGCACACACAATAGGCGTTGATAAACTAAAAATCCAGGAAGCCAATTTACTGGCAGAAAACGATGAGTTCTCTTATGGACAAATCGCAACCAACGTAGAGGCTCAGAATACTTGGTTTACGGCAAAAGAAAAATTTGATCTTGATGCACTAGAGCAAGAAGTCGTTGACTTTAATGCTCGTAATACTCATTTGAAAAAAGGAATCTCTTTAATGCCCGTTACCTTTGGTATTTCATTTACAAACACGATGATGAATCATGCAAGAGCATTGATTCATATCTATCAGGATGGTAGTGTCGGGGTGAGCACAGGAGCAGTAGAAATGGGACAAAGCGTTAACACAAAGATGTTACAAGTCGCTCAGAATGCATTAGGTATTTCTGCTAGCAAAGTAAAATTAGAAACAACCAATACCACTCGTGTAGCTAATACTTCGCCTTCTGCGGCAAGTTCTACAGCAGATTTAAACGGAAAAGCTGTACTGAAGGCGTGTACCTCATTATTAGAAAGATTGACAGCAGTGGCTGCTAAAATGTTGGAAGTAGAGGTATCTAAAATTTCTTTTCAAGAAGATTATGTTTTTGTGGATGGAAAAAAATCAAATATAACTTGGGAAGCAATCGTGGCTCAGGCTATGGCGGAACGAATTGCTTTATCAGAAAACGCACATTATGCAACACCCGTCATTCATTTTGATAAAACAAAAGAAAAAGGACATCCCTTTGCATACCACGTATATGGAACTGCAATTACATTAGTTACGGTGGATTGTGTGAGAGGAACCTATGAAATAGACGCTGTGAAAATTGTTCATGACTTCGGAGAAAGTATGAATTTTGGTGTAGATATAGGCCAAGTAGAAGGCGCACTCGCGCAAGGAATTGGTTGGATGACTATGGAGGAAATCTCTTATAATAACGATGGGCGATTACTATCGAATGCGTTATCGACTTACAAAGTGCCGGACATATTTTCTACCCCCAAAACAATAGAAACTATAGCTGTAGAAACTGATGGAAACGATATGGCGATCCATAAATCTAAAGCGGTAGGCGAACCTCCATTAATGTATGGAATTGGTACGTACTTTGCCATTCAGCAAGCCGTAAAAGCATTCAATGAAAATTATAAATTAAAGTTTGATTCGCCGTTTACACCAGAAAAGGTATTAATGGGATTGTACGAAAAGTAACGACCTTGAGCAAAACCATAAAACTTCAATACACCAAAGCTAATATTCTTAGAGGAGCTATTATTTATAGTTCTGGAGATTTGATCGCTTCACTACTATTAGGAGAATTTTCTATGTATCGACTTGTAGGTATGATCGTATTGGGAGCTACACTGTATGCTTTAGAAATTCCAAATTATTTTGCCTGGATAGAGGTTAAAACAAAGGATATAACGGGAACAAAAAAAACACTCGTTAAAACAGGATTGGCAATACTGTATTTTAATCCTCTATGGATCGCTCGTCATTTGTTGTTTATTAAACTTTTCTCAGGAAATTTTAATCAAATCGACTTAAATTTGCTGAAAATAGCATGGGTGTCGTTTTTGGTCAATATCCCAATATCGTTTATAGCTAATTATTTAATTCAAAATAAAGTAAACTTAAGTTGGCGATTTTTGGCTAGTGCTATCTTCTCTGCATTGATGGCTATTTATTATGCAATGAGTGAAGTGATTTTTAATTAGAAGCGGTTACATTTTTTAATAAAACGTATGGAATTCTGGCAACATCTTTTATCAAAATTACAAGATACCCAAAACGTATACTTACTAACGGTTATAGAAAATATTGGGAGCTCTCCTGGGAGAAGGGGATTTAAAATGCTGGTTGCTGAAGACGGTTTTATTTTTGGCTCTATAGGAGGAGGCGTTATGGAATTTTCATTAGTAGAAGAGGCGAAAAAATTACTACAAACTGGTGATCTCAAAATATTCCTAAAAAAGCAAGTTCACCAAGGTCACAAACAAAATGGCTCTGGAATGATTTGCTCTGGAGAACAAACGGTGGTCTTCCACCCATTAAACATAGCACACGTTCCTGTGGTTGAAGCTATTTTAGATTGTTTGCGAAACAATGGAAAAGGCACGTTTGTCGTAACACCTACTTCGATCAATTTTTCTAAAGACCAACTAGCTAATGCATTCGAATATAAGATAGCATCATCTTTAGATTGGTTTTTTAAAGAACATATAGGGTATAGAAGTACATTATATATTGTTGGTGGAGGACACTTGAGTGTCGCAGTTTCTGAGTTGTTTGTTACTCTTGGGTTTTATGTGGTGGTTTTTGATAATCGAGAACAGCTAAATACACTCGAATTAAACACAAGCGCGCACCAGAAGTTAATATTAGATTTCAATGAGATAGCGAATTATATTCCTGAGGGTCCAGACAATTATGTAGCTATTATGACTAACAGATACACTGATGATAAATTAGTACTTAGTAAACTTATTAGAAAAAACTTTGCATACATAGGTGTGCTTGGGAGTACAGCAAAACTAAAAACAATGTGGGAGGTTTTACAAAAAGAAGGTATTACAATCTCTCAATTGAACGAGATTCACGCACCTATAGGACTTGCTATAAAAAGTCAAACCCCAAATGAAATTGCAGTAAGCATTGCTGCTCAGGTTATTAAAATAAAAAATGTGAACCAATAATATATTTTGTTTCTTAACCTAAAAAAGATACATTTCCATCCGATTTTAATTCGTGGTTGAGGACACAGACTAAAACATTAAATTATAAAGAAATGACAGAAGAGGATAAGAAATTTATGAGACGTGCGATTGAGCTAGCAGAAAATGGTATGGATTCTAATACAGGAGGTCCGTTTGGAGCGGTGATTGTAAAAAATGGAAAAATAATAGCAGAAGGATGTAATAAGGTTACCTCTCAGAATGATCCTACTGCGCATGCAGAAGTAGATGCCATTCGTACAGCTTGCAAAAAATTAAATACTTTTCAGTTAGAAGATTGTATCATTTATACTTCTTGTGAACCATGTCCTATGTGTTTAGGAGCTATCTATTGGGCTAGACCTAAAAAAGTGTTTTATGGCTGTACCCGAGAAGATGCTGCAGATATCGAATTTGATGATCAATTAATTTATGATGAG
This sequence comes from Aquimarina sp. BL5, assembly GCF_003443675.1. Classification (NCBI taxonomy): domain Bacteria; kingdom Pseudomonadati; phylum Bacteroidota; class Flavobacteriia; order Flavobacteriales; family Flavobacteriaceae; genus Aquimarina; species Aquimarina sp. BL5. The sequence continues at coordinate 5,271,700 of NZ_CP031963.1, forward strand.
ATTGCGGTGGGCATTGATAATAGACAAATAGAGTTTACCAACGTGCTGCGTGATGAAGCGTTAAAAGTTTTTCAAAAATGGGACTCGAAAACTGATAGAACCGAATATTAGTCAACTACCCCGAGGCAAGCCTCGGAGTATTAAACCTTTGGGGGTGCCAATAAAATTCTAAAAATTAACTCAAGGAATCGTGTAAGAAATATTTTTAAAGCCGACAGATTTGTGGTTAGGGATCTTACCATATGAGACACTGACAAGAGTGTTTGGTAACACTTAAAAAAAACTAATTAATGTATATTGAAAGCCTATCAAAAGGTGGAAGTTATGGGAGTAAATAAAATGCTAAATTATATTAAAGATGTATTAGAAAATATGCCAACTAATTGGTTAAATCTGACTACGCATCGACTAGATATTTATGATGAAAAACTGGCAAAAACTCAGTTCTTAGAACAGTTTGAATCCTTATTTAATAACAATAATTCTGAAACATCATCACTAGCCGAATTACCAACGGCTTATGATTATATTCGATTAGGTCACCCATTATCTTGTGTCCTAGAATGGGGAATCGCTAATTTAAACAGTTTAAAACCAGAAAATGTAATCAGTTTTTCTTCAAAGACAATTCCTATTCTGGCAATTCTAAGAAAAAACGTATTTGATAATAAACACACCCAAATTATTTATACAAATGAATTACCTCGTTTTTTTGATGCGGAAGTATTAAAGAATGTATATGGTTATGAGTTTGATTTAAAACATATTGAGGATGTTTCAGCCATTCCTAATTTTAATGGCAGTACTATTTTAATTTCTGAAGAAGATGAAATTAACACTATTGGTCTTATTCCAAATGTTGACTTTTTTATAAGTATGTATCCTAACTTAGGAAGTGTTTTATTAATAAATGGAGAACAAAATCAAAGTTACATTTCAGAAATTCAGCATGTAAGAAGAAGAGAGACCATCGCTATGACACCGGCTAATTGTCTTATTGCATTACAGGCACTAACAAAGAATTCTTCTTTTGATAGTAAGAAAAGTAATGTAGAGACAAACAAAACAAGTGTTCTAGATTCAATTTTATCAATTACCGGAACAAACACAAAACCACTAGTTGGTTCTAGCGGCTTATCTATTCAGTATGCGATTATGATGGGGTTAGTTCATGATGCACAGGAAAAACATAATGGAAAGGCTATCAAATTTGTTGTTCCACCAAATTGTTATGGAGGAACAAATGATCAAGCAAGACGAGTTGCTGCTTGTATTGATAATGTAGAGGTGATGGACTTACCAGTGGATGGTGATAATGATATGGTGCAAAGTATAGATGTCGTTTTAGATAAAATTGCTAAGGAAGATGCTATCCCTTATATAATTGCCGAAATCCCTACGAATCCTAGAGTAGAAGTTCCTGATCTAATACAATTGAAAGAGACTTTAAGTAAAGTACGTAAAACTGCAGCTGGTGAAATTGCTGTCGATCCCGTTTTTATTTTGGATCAAACGTTTTGCCCAAACGTGCTCTTTTTGGGGGAAGGTGAAATACTCTCTACGGTTCGCGCTATTTCGTACGCTAGTGGATCAAAATTTCCAAGTGGAGGACAATGTACAGCTGGCTATGTGGTGGGGAATAAAAAAGCAGAAGCTTTAATGGAAAAAATAGAATTCCATCTTAATCTTTGTGATAATGAAGCAACAGCACTACAATATGAGATATTGGCAAAACAGCTGCCTTCAATGAATCAAAGAATTATTGATGCGTACCACAATACCCGTGAGTTTGTGAATTTTATTAATGATACTTTACCAGAGGCAAAAATTAATTTTGTTTCGGAGGAATTGGCAGAGCAAGGGTTTACTCCATCTGTGTTTTCATTAGATCTACCAACCAAAGGTAAGACCGACGAAGAAAAAGAATCTTACAAAAGAGCATTGAATCATAAATTAATCAATTTAATGATTACAGAAATCCCCAATGAAAGTAAATACTGTGTGAGCTATGGGCAGTTAAAGGGATGTTATTGGACAATACCAGCGACATCTACCCAAGGAACAACTAAAGAGGGTGACAAGGATTATATCGCTCGTGTCGCACTTTCACCTGACATGGATCTAGAACTTCATAAAAAAGTTTTTTTAGATTTTGTAGAAAAAATTTGATTATGCTGAGGTGATGAGAACCAGTTAAATCAATTGTTGAACTTTTTACAACTGTTTTTTCAGGTTTCTACTTTTTAGATTTAAGATGACTTATAATGAAACATCTAATATTATTGTTAATCATTTGTCCTTTGAATTTATTGGGAAGTAAATTCAAAGGACAAATGATATAAGATCGATCTAATCCGAAACTTGTTTACAAGATGTAAGTTTAACTATTTTCGTATTGCATATCCACAAGAAGAAGGTAATTCTTTTAGAAAATTCATTACCAATTTAAAACTGAATCTAAAATGTGTTTTTAAAAATATCATAGCGTTCTCTTTAGTATATAACGCTTGATTGTAAGTGATACCCTACCGTTTTCTTATTTCGACTAAATCGAATTGACGATTTCTATTTCGGAATATTTAAGGAAAAATAGCATTCTATAGATTATAAATGACAATCTTTCATAGATTCATAATAGCTGCGGTACTCATTATAGCTTACTTTTTTTCTGCCTTTTTCCAAGACAATAGTATCGTTATTAGAGAATTCTGAAAAAGGAACTGTTTTTTTAGGAAACCCTTCGATAACTATTTCAAAATAACTATCTGGAGTAATTTTATCAGTATCAATTTCTATACTGAACTTTCCATCATAATCTGAAAAAGCATATGCACAAGAAGCATCAGATAATTGTAATCTTACAACGGCAATGGGTACAATAGATCCATCTGGTTTATGAATGTTACCTTCTATTGTTTGTATTTCGGTTGCGCTAACAGGAGTTATAGAAGTTAAGTCAGTGCTGGTATCTTCTCCCTCTATTTTGGTATTTCCAGAAAGATCTTCGATCGTCCAATCATCTAGTTTTTCTCCTTTTTTATATGCTCCTTTTACAATAACACCAGATGCATCTTGACGCCAATAATCACCGTGTTTCTTTCCATTCTTGTAGTTAACCTTTTCTTTAGAACCTCCTTTCGTAATATACCATAAACCTTCTTTTTTCCCTTTTTCATAATTTCCTTCTTCAGTAAAAGTAAAGCCATTGTCAGAATTATAATAATAACCATTTCTTTGATCATCTTCATAATTCTCTATTGTTGATAGATCTAAAGATCCTTTTTTTCTAAAAATTTGGAAATGCAACCATTCTCCATGCTTTTTACCTTTTCTATATTCAATTTTATGAATACTGATGAGTTTTTTATCCTTAAATTCTCTTACATAATATTTACCATTAAGCTCATTTTCTTGATTGATATCAATGAGCTCATTATAATCATCAATAGTAAGTTGTATATACCCTCCTTCAATAGGAGATTGTCCTTTCATTACCAAAGAAAAAAGTAATGATAGGATTAATATAATTGGAGTGTTTTTCATGATTTTAATAGCTTGCATTTGTGTGATTTTTTTCCCTCGGTAATGAATAAAGTTAGGTTATTTTTATTGTTTTTCAAATAGTTGTAATCAACTCACAATCTATTTACTTAGTATAGGTATATCAAAGACAGTACCATTTTGTTACCTTCTCCTATTTTACTTGTTAGTAGAAAATTGTAGAGGTATTATTTCAAACTTTTCGTTTGGAAAATCGAATATGTTGATTTTTATACAGAAGAAGTAAATTGTAATGTATTAAAAGATCAACGGTATTCCCATAACCAATATAAAATTATTATTCGTAGCTTTACGAATAACGAAGACATGCTTAATTCTTAAAACTCAGGTTTGGCATCATCTTTGCAAATCAATAAATAATTAATTTAAATTTTAACAATGAACAAAGGAACAGTAAAATTCTTCAATGACGCCAAAGGATTTGGATTCATAACGGAAGAAGGTTCAAACAAAGAACATTTTGTACACATTTCAGGATTAGTAGACGAAATTCGTGAAGGCGATGCAGTTGAATTTGATCTACAAGAAGGTAAAAAGGGTTTAAACGCAGTAAATGTAAAAGTAATTTAATATATACTACATAACTTTTTTAATAGACGAGCCTATCAATTTTGATAGGCTTTTTTAGTGGATTAAGTTATTGAATATCTATAGTCAATTATTATAGATGATTTTAAAAATACAATAAAGTGGATTTTTTTTTGAATTTTAAGATATAAAAATCAAGTGCTTAGGTGTTTTTTGTTTTTTTTTTAGAAAGGTGGTGTAACAATTTGCAACCTTTTGCATCAAAGGGGAAATCAAAAACAAAACATTATGAGAAATTTAAAAATCACACTTTTATTATTTACAATTATTAATCTAGCATTTAGTCAAGCTCCTGCGATAACGGCAGAAGTATCAGGAAACGGAAGTCCGGTTTTATTTTTACCCGGTTTTACCAATCCTGGATCAGTCTGGGATGAGACTATCGCTCATATACAAGGTGATCAAGAATATCACTTAATATCATATGCTGGATTTGATGGTAATGCGCCCATTGCTATGCCTTGGTATGATACGATCAAGAAAGAATTGATTGACTATATTAAAGAAAAAGAACTAATTCATGTTACTATTATCGGACATAGTATGGGAGGAAACTTAGCTGTAGATATTGCTGCTGCTTTACCTGATGTAATAAAAAGACTTGTACTTGTGGATTCGATCCCTTGTATGCGTGAATTAATGATGCCAGGTGTTTCGGAAAATCAAATTCAATACGAAAGCCCGTATAACAAACAGATGTTAGCAATGAATGACGATCAGTTTAAACAAACAGCCATGATGATGGCTCAAAATATGACTAATAAAAAGGATAAAGTCGATACTTTACTTAATTGGATACTAAAAGCTGATAGAGAAACATATGTGTATGGATATACGGATCTTTTAAAATTAGATCTTAGAAAAGTATTAGATAACATTACTGCAAAAACTTTAATTTTAGGAGCGGCTTTTCCTACTATCGAAATGGCAAAAATAAATTATGAGAAACAATATGCAGCCCTATCTGATAAAACTATAGAAATGATACCAGATAGTAAGCATTTTATTATGTTCGATCAACCAGAATTATTTTATGAAAAAGTAAATGCTTTCTTGATAAATGAGTAAAAAGAACCAGCAACTTTTCGAAACAATTTATAAACAATGCTATCCAATGGTGTTACAAATGTGTCTGGGATATATGAAAGGAGACGCAGATTTAGCCAATGATTTATCTCAAGAAGTATTTATCAATATATGGAATGCAATGGAGAGTTTTATGGGAAAATCTAGTCATAAAACTTGGGTGTATCGGATTACGGTGAATACCTGTCTGCAATATATCAGAAAAGAAAAAAAGAAGAAAAAGGTTTCCATAGAAAAAGTTGAATATGCGCTGACAGAGGAATCTTCAGAATCGTCTTCGGATCAAAATCAAAGCTTATATCATGCTATAGGTACCTTAGAAGAATTAGATAGATTGTTAATTATGATGGTTTTAGATGGGCAGGATTATGATACTATCTCGGAAGTCATGGGAATAAAACCAACAAATGTAAGAGTAAAGATTCACAGGGTTAAAAGAAGACTTAAAAAAATATTAGATAATGAATAACGAATTTGAAACATTACAGAATCAATGGAAAAAAGATAAAGGCAATATTGAGAGTACATCCAATGATGCGGAAGAAATCTTCTCATCAATTAAGAAAAAGAAAAGTTGGAGTACACGTTTTCATTATGGAAACATCTTAGTGTTATCTACAGTATTAATTGGAATAATCGCTTTTTTCTATTTTGTTGCGCCTGTCCAGGAGCTATTGAGTAGAGTAGGTGTTGGGTTGATGGTTGGCGGATTATTAATAAGAATTATAATAGAGGTCATTAGTGTATCTAAAGCGAAAAAAATCAATATGGTGAATGACGCATTACAGACAACGAATGATACGATTACTTTTTATAATTTTAGAAAAACCATTCACGGACCTTTAACTATTGGAATCATAGGTTTGTATACGATAGGCTTTTATATGATTACTCCAGAGTTTAGTTTGTATTTTGAAACTTGGAAATTAATTTTAATAGATGTTTCATACATCATCGGTGGGATTATTCCTTTTCTTGCTGTTCGAAAAAATATTAAGAAAGAAATAAAGATTTTATTAGAAATCATCCAGTTAAAAAAGAAGATGACAGAAGAGGTTGTATAATGTAAATAATAGATTAATTAATAATGTATATTAATCTACCATCCATATGATCAGCAACCTTACCATAAGCTATTAGAGAAGCTCCGATAGTCCAGCGTTTAGAAGAACCAATGCTGTACCAAAAAGAATATCTCTGGTATAACCAATTTCCTTGAATATTCTTTGGACGTGTTAGATAAAAACCAAACTGCTGTAAGAAATAAAAGTCACCAATAGAGAAATGATGTCCAGCAGTAATGGCTGAGGAAAAAGCAGAATCGTTGATTCCTTCTTGTTTTGCTATTTCTCGATCAGAGTAATCGTACCAAAATTCTATACCGGTATTTAAACCATTGATCCCGGATACCGGTTTTAGAATTCCACCGGTGAACCCAATCAAAAGATGATTGGAAGCTTCAGCATCTCGATCAGATGACCTTAGACTGGCAAATGTGCCCATATAATAATCTAGTGAAGTGTCATATGATCGCAAGGATTTGGGCTTTCGTTTTAATTGTTTATAGTTGATGACTTTGTCCATACCTATAGAAAGCGTTGGAAAGTTCATTCCTTTATTAGGTTGCTTTTGCCCTCCATTAGAAATGTGGTTATAATTCGCAGATAGATTGATAGAATAGCTATCATTAATATGGTAGTTAAGATTAAGAGACAAAGCTAGATAAAAACTAAAATGAGTACTGAACAGTAAGTTATCTGGGTTTGTTTCTTCATCAAATATTTTATTCAGATAGGTGCCCCCTATAGAACCTCTAAGAGAAAACTTTAAAGGACCTCGGTATGTGAAATAGGGTTCTACAAAGTAAATCAAGTTATAAGAATTACCTAATACATCAGGATTATTATAATTGTAATAAGCAAAAGAAAATCCTGATCTACCATAACAAAAACATGTTTTCCAGGCCTTATCACTGGTTTTTAGCCAACTATACTCTAGTTGTATTCCATAAGGATTCGTTTGCGAAATAGGTTTTAATTCGGGCGAATGCGCTATAATAAAACCGTAATGTGATTTTACACCATAAAAAGTCGGATCCGATTGAGCCCAAAACGAAGTGTATCCGAATACTAATATTGAGAATAATAAGACCGTTTTCATTGCAAATCAGTGTCTTATTAAATTTACTGAAAATTAAATTAAGAGAAATGAAATCTTAAATAAATTAGAATATTTAGTGCGTTTGTGACTTCTTTCCAAAATCAATATACTCCTAGAGAATTATTAGTACATTAGAGGGAATAAATATTATAAAACTACATTTTGAAGCCAATTAGAACCATCGATGAGGTCATTACTTCTTTAGATGATATTATCCTAAAGTCACAAACCGATAATGATCCACTAGGATATTTTGCAGCCTTGTATAGAAGAGTAACTCTAAAAGTTAAGGAAGGTATAGAGAACGATTTTTTTGATGATGGTCCAAGAATGGAAAAGCTGGATGTGATTTTTGCGGGTAGATATCTGGATGCTTATTTTGATTACCAGGAAGACAAAAGGATAACAAATTCCTGGAAAATTGCTTTTAAAGTTTCTAAGGACTATTGGCCAATAGTATTACAGCATCTATTAGTTGGAATAAATGCACATATTAATTTGGATTTGGGTATTGCAGCAGCAGAAGTATCCAGAGGAAAAAACATACAAGATCTTAAAGAAGATTTTGATAAAATCAATAGGATTCTTTCATCTTTAGTAATAGAAGTTGAAAATGATTTGGCGAATATCTGGCCGACACTAAAAAAGATTCTAAAATTAACCAGTAAAGTAGATAATTTTCTGGTTGACTTTAGCATGGAATTAGCTAGGGATGGGGCCTGGAAATTTGCCAAAGAACTAGCTGCTATTCCAAATGATCAATTAAAAGTACTCATCGAACAAAGGGATCAAAAAGTTGCAGAAAAAGCCTCTATAATTACTAATCCAGGGTTTATTGCAGGAATCATACTAGGGATTATAAGAATAAGTGAACGTGGTTCTGTTTCAGAAAAAATTCTGGAATTGTTAGATTGAATACATATATGGAAAACGAAAATTTTGTCCTATTCAAGTTATTAATAAAATGTCTAGAGGATAAAACATATTCTCAACTAGAAATTAAGCAAATAGGAACCAAATATTATTTGGTTATCCACCATCAGACGTTTTCCAAAGTTTTCATTAACCGTTTTGGAAAACGAAAGGAGTATACTCATATATGGCAAATTACTAATTGGTTGGATGAGGCTTTTGATATTAAAAAAGATGAATTAAAAATTCCTAAATTATAAACTCATGGATAAATTTATGCTAGCTACAATAGAAGAAGCAAAAAAGGGACTTAAAGAAGGAGGTGTACCTATTGGATCCGTCATTGTATATAAAGATAAGATCCTGGGCAGAGGTCATAATAAAAGGATTCAAGAAGGAAGTGTAGTGCTTCATGGGGAAATGGACGCGTTTGAAAATGCTGGTAGACAACCAGCTTCTGTTTATAAGGAATGTACATTATATACTACCTTATCACCTTGTCCTATGTGTACAGGAGCTATATTGTTATACGGGATACCTAAAGTTGTTATTGGTGAAAACGAAACGTTTTTGGGATCCGAAGCGCTTTTGAAAGAAAATGGAGTAGAAGTAATCGTTCTGGATAATCAGGATTGCAAAGATTTAATGAATACATTTATAAAAAATAAACCTGAAATCTGGAATGAAGATATAGGGGAGTAATTGAAATTTAATTTTCTAAAATAAAAACGTTTGTTTTTTGAAAATATGCTTGCTGTTTTAACATAAAAAATAAGATATTAACCTTATTTCAAGTTTTTTTGTTGTTAAAACATCTTAAAATTTTCTTATGTTTTAGAATTTAACCAGAAAAATATAAAAAAAATAACGAAAACGTTTGCGTTGTTAAAATTCCTACAAATCCTTGTAGGATCTTAGTTTTTACAGTTTTGGTTTTTTGATTATTGTTAAAAAATTAGTATTAAAACGGAATATTCAATATAGTTTAATGTGTTTATTTAATAAATTGATAAAATCGTTCTTAATTTGGCTACATAGTCATTAACCAAAATTTAATATTATGAGAATGTTAGTCAAATCTGTTGGAATTTTATTATTAATCTATTTTATATCTGCCTGTGAAACAGAAGATGTCATCCTTGAAGAATCTTCTAATGATATAGAGAATATAGATGAGTCATACGAAAAGGCTGGACCTTGGAGCAGACAGTTTACAGATAATTTCAATGCTAATGGTAATTTGAGTAAATGGGAAAGAACGCATAATAGAGAAGATTATAACTCTAGTCGTTGTACTTACAGAAACTGGAATGCAGAGATAGCTAGTCTTGATGGTCGCAGTTGTTTGCGTTTACAAGCTTATAAATCAGGTGATGATTCCTATGAATCAGGACATGTGAAATCCAATTTTGATTTTCATCCTGGAAGAAATGAAGAGTATAGATTAACAGCAAGAATTAAATTAATCGCTAGAGAAGGAAACAACTATAAAGGATTTGCAGATACTTATGGCGCTTGGCCTGCATTTTGGACGGTGAATGAGAGAAGTAATACCTGGCCTACTCGCGGAGAAATTGATATTATGGAAGGATATTCCTTTGGTAATTCTGCAAGATTTGCAAGTAATCTATTTTATGGTCAAAACTATTTACAAAATCAGCTGGGTACCAATGCCGAAAGAGGTTATAATGTAGGAGAAGGATGGCATACCTATCAACAAAGATGGATCAATAGAAATGGTTCTGTGACGGTTCAAATTTATGTAGATGGTAATCGTGTTGCTAACTACACTAATAGTGTGGATAATGACCTGAAGCTAGAGAATTTTAAAGATCACAATATTATATTTAATTTGAATGTAGGTTCGGATACGGGAATTTTTAATAATTCTAGAATAAATATTTTTTGGAATACTTATATGTACGTTGATTATGTTAGATTGGATAAAAGAAGTCTCTAAAGAATAATACTACCAAAGCCTAAAAAACTGTCTTGTTTTATTTCGAGACAGTTTTTTTAGGCTTTATAAAAGAATTTAGTATAAATAGTATCCCAAGTACATTTACTAAGTAAACTCATAAGTTAACTCAGTCAAAAGATGGTTTAGCAAAATATCAGTTTTTGTTAGCGGTAACAATCACTAGTTTGGTATAAGTTTTGAAGACCAATTGATATGAGAAATAGCATACTTACCACTTTGTTAATAATGTGCTTTGGATATGCCAAGGCGCAGGAGTTAAAATGTCTAGATGTCGAATATAAACTTCGAGGATATTTTTACGCAGGAACTAGTAAGAGTGATACAGAAGCTCCCGGAGGTTTTTATCAGGCATCTAACAAACCTATAAAAAATGATCAATTTGTTAAGGAAATAGGGAAGACTTCAGACTTTCAGCTTGTTGTCAATACCGATTCTATTGTTGAATTTGAAAAAGGAGTGAAAGGGTTTAAAGTATTTCTAATCAATAATACAGATTCCATTATTAAACTATCTGCTCAAGACAGTAGAATTTCTCTTATTCGACAAGTTTTTCATAATAATAAATGGAAAGATATAGAATACCTACCGAGTAGTTGGTGTGGTAATAGTTATCATTCAGTATATATCAATCCAAATGAATATTGGAATTTTACCGCTCCCTGTTTAGAAGGAAAAATTAAGTCGAAATTTAGATTTAGGTTATATGTAGGAATGACTACAAGTTTGGCTGATACAGGAAATATATACTCCAATGAGTTCGAAGGAAGTTTTAATAAAAAGCAACTTAAAAAAGAACAAGGGCATAAACCCGTTAGTATAATGGATCCCTATGATAACTAAATTGATTTAAAAAGGGTTGACAATACTATTAAGTATTTGACAACCCTTTCGCGGTTGGTTATTAAGGTCGCTGTATTGTTATGTTTGTACTATTACTTTCCGCACAATTGTTGATTTTTTGAGTAATGGATAATGCATCTCCAACTCCAGCATTGGACTGACCAAAAGGAGCAAAAAAGCTTCCGTCATTGTTTGCGGTTACAGTAGTGGATATATCTGCAGCGTCGGTAATGGTTACGGTAGCTCCTGGTTTTACAGATCCAGCACTCCCACTAACAGCTAATCCTCCAGCAGCAATAGTAATTGTTGCTTGAATACTTTCTGCATCCGGTTTTGGGCATTTTTCTTTTCCACAAGTAATACCGAGAAACGAAATGGCAAGAATGATTAAAAAACTGGTGATTCTTTTAGAACTAATGGTGATCATAATTAAGCATTTTTAGATTTAAAATGAGTACCGGATGAGTAGGTGTGTTTACAAGAAGAGATTTGGTACAATAGATTCATGTTTTTAATAGTTCGAAATTGAATATCACAAAAAAGCCTAAAAAAATTAGTACCACTTAGTTTCGAATACTTCCACTGTTGTCAGAAATGTATACAATTACATTCATCTAGTTTTTTCTTACCCTCGGTTCTGACTGGCCCATACTCAAAGAGAGAGTTTTTGGCGTTGTAATTTCTTAGGCTTTTTGTTTATTACATATATTGAATTTGGCTAATTCAAATAATTATAAGAACTTCAATATTGTTTTTCCAAAAGTAAGTCATACCATTATATGTAAAAAGAGTGAAACCACTGATCTTAATAGGGGTTTGTTACCCTTTTCTATTAGGGGTAATATTTTGGTTATATGGGTTTGTGGAGATTATTAATAACTAAAAAAAGTAATAGATAAGTGGTGTTTTAGAAGGATCGAACTTATATAAGTTAGAGACTTCTTTGTCTTTTAAAACAGGTATTTCAATAACAAAATAATTTAGAAATCATAATATAATAAGAGCATGGATCATAAACTAGTAATTGAAGGTTTACAAAGAAATAAATTAGTTTTTAAACGGCTTTTACAAGGCATTCCCAGAAAAGAATATGTATGGAAAGATAAACCGAATAGATGGTGCTTACTGGAGATCGTGAGTCATCTGTATGATGAAGAATTAGAAGATTTTAGAAAAAGAACGAAACATATACTTGATGTTCCTGATCAGCAATTTACACCAATCGACCCCGAAGGCTGGGTACAGGAACGAAAATACATAGAGCAAGACTATGATGTAATGTTATATCGTTTTTTAGAAGAACGACAAACATCAATAAATTGGTTAACATCTCTAACGAATCCAAAATGGGAAAATATAACCATACATTCGGATCTAGGTCCAATGACCGCTTCTCAATTTCTAGCCAATTGGTTGGCACATGACTATCTACATTTTAACCAAATTACAAGATTAAAATTAGATTACTTAAAATATATGTCTAAAGAAAATTTCTCTTATGCAGAAGGTTATTAACTTATTAAGATCAAAAAGATTTAGAAAAGTACAACCCTACGCTATCACCTGTAAACTGAGGTGCAAAAGCAATATCTTCTGAATTTTTAAAAGGATTCCAGGAAATAAGGTGTTCATAATGATATACTAATCGAGTCGTTAAGATTCCGATACCTGCACCAACCAGCACATCAGACAGGTAGTGTTTATTATTCATCATTCTTAAACTACCAGTAGTAACAGCAAAAACATATCCGCTATATGCTAAAAGTGGGCTAGTATTTATAAATTCTTCGTATAACACAGCTGCAGAAACAAAAGCCATAGAAGTATGTCCAGAAGGAAAAGAGTTTAGTTTTGATGGATCGCCTGGTCTTGGTTTACCCACTTCTCGTTTTAGAATAGTTGTTGCAGCGCTTGTTACTAAAGATGATATTAAAAGATTCTTAGTTTGATCAAACCAATGATTTTTGGATTCAACCCCAAAAATATCTGCGGCATACATCTGAACAATTGGAGCATATCTAGTATAATCATCAAGACCAAAATAAAAATCATTTCCTATAGAACCTCTAATATCTTTTTGTAAGGATTTCTCAAAATCACTGGTCGATAGAAGAATACCCGAAGCAATTAGGGAAAACGGTATTATTCTTTTAGTAAATAAACTTTTTTTAGATTTCTTACGTTCGGTTTGTTTTGAATTTTTGAATTGAACTTTGGTAAGCGGGGATTCTGTAAACTGGGCATTCGTAATATTGATACATATACATACCAATAGCAAGCTAATACTAATTCTCATAGGTTATTCTTTTTTAGGGCTACAGGTAATTTGGGATCTACCTGAACGAAATATACTGTTTAAATATTAAATTAATGTTAAAAAAGTAAATATTTTATCAACGTTTTTTCAAGAGTGGGTTAATTGAAATTATTCTTAATAGGTTTAAATTCAGTGTTTAAGGCTGTTTTAAGTGGATTTTGAAAAGGAAGTCAGAGCTAAGTGTTTTTAGGTCGATTCACCTGAAAATAAAAAATATATTACTCTTATTGTTTTATAGGATTCCTTTAAAAAAGGCTTATATTTGCACGCAATTAAATCTTAATTGCGATGACAGCACACGATTCCAAAATCCTTGGAGAAGGTCTTACCTATGACGACGTACTTTTAGTCCCAGCATTTTCTGAAGTGTTACCACGAGAAGTAAGTATTCAAACAAAATTCACTAGAAATATTACTATTAATGTTCCTATAGTTTCTGCAGCTATGGATACAGTTACAGAAAGTCGTATGGCTATTGCTATGGCGCAAGAAGGAGGTATAGGTGTGTTACATAAAAACATGACTATCCAGGAACAAGCTATGAAAGTGCGTAAGGTTAAAAGAGCGGAAAGCGGAATGATCATAGATCCAGTTACCTTGCCATTAGATGCAAAAGTTGCAGATGCAAAAAATAATATGCGAGAGCATAGCATCGGTGGAATACCAATTGTGGATAAAGATCATAAGCTACTGGGTATCGTTACCAATAGGGATTTACGTTTTGAAAAGAATAATGAAAGACCTATATCAGAAGTAATGACTAGTGAAAATCTGGTTACTGTTGGAGAAGGAACTTCATTGCAGGAAGCAGAAGTTATACTGCAAAATAATAAGATCGAAAAGTTGCCAGTAGTAAACGACGAAAATACACTAATAGGTTTAATTACATTTAGAGATATTACAAAACTTACATTGAAACCAAGTGCTAATAAAGATAGTTTAGGACGTCTTCGCGTCGCTGCAGCAATTGGTGTAACAGGAGATGCTGTAGATCGTGCAGAAGCTTTAGTAAAGGCAGGAGTAGATGCTGTAATTATTGATACAGCACATGGGCATACTAAAGGAGTTGTTACTGTTCTTAAAGAAGTGAAAAAGAAGTTTCCAAACTTGGATGTAGTAGTTGGTAATATTGCAACAGCAGAAGCGGCTAAGTATTTAGTAGAAGCTGGAGCTGATGCAGTAAAAGTAGGGATTGGACCAGGATCTATATGTACGACTAGAGTGGTTGCAGGAGTGGGGTTTCCTCAGTTTTCAGCTGTTTTAGAAGTTGCCTCAGCAATTAAAGGATCTGGTGTTCCAGTTATTGCAGATGGAGGAATCAGATATACCGGTGATATTCCAAAGGCAATTGCCGCAGGAGCAGATACCGTAATGTTAGGGTCTTTATTAGCAGGAACAAAGGAATCTCCAGGAGAAACCATCATCTATGAAGGTAGAAAATTTAAGTCCTATAGAGGAATGGGATCAGTAGAAGCAATGAAGCAAGGATCAAAAGATCGCTATTTTCAGGATGTAGAAGATGATATTAAAAAATTAGTTCCAGAAGGTATTGTAGGGCGTGTAGCGTATAAAGGAGAGCTTTATGAAAGTATTCATCAATTTGTTGGAGGATTACGCGCAGGAATGGGATATTGCGGATCTAAAGATATAGCAACACTTAAAGAAACCGGTCGATTTGTGAAAATTACAGCAAGTGGGATTAACGAGAGTCATCCTCATGATGTTACGATAACGAAAGAAGCACCGAATTATAGTAGGTAATTTATACGAAAAAAAGGATATAAGAAACGCTTCAAAATAATTGAAGCGTTTTTTTTTGTATGTTTATTAACCAAACAATAAATCATTTGAAAATTATAAGCTTTTTAAAATCATCTATTTCGTTGTCACTTTTGATAGTGGTGGTTTATGGTTGTAATACTGCCGAAGAATCGCTTTTAAATAAAGAAACAGCTCAAGGGGAATGGTTAATACAAGCCGCTCATTTAGATAATGGTTTTTACAGACCGATTACTCGTCAATTAACTTTTAAAGGAGATTCTGTGCATCTGAAAAATTTATCTTCAGAAAATAAAAATTCTTATAAATTAGAGTTTAGACAAGATTCTTTGGTATTTGATACACTTGTTTTTCCTATCCGAAGATATAGGGTAAATGGTGATAAACTTTATTTTGGAAAATGGTTAGCACATCGAGTTATACCTTCTGATCCGGTCGATATCTTTAGGTTTAAGGAGTTATTGTTATCCAGCTATTGGGAAAATGAAAAAGGGGTATTCCACTTCGAAAAAGATTATAAAGTTAAATACATGCCTAAAGATACTAATACTTATCTAAGACATTGTTTCGAATTAGTTTCTTATGAAGATAAAGTGTTTTTGCTTAAAAAAGGTAATCAATTAGCCTGCGATAGAGATTTTCAATTCATAGAACAGGTATTATCAGTTTCCGAAAATCAAATTGAAGTATTTGGTTTTGTTGATGGAGATTATAAGAAAATTACATATAATACGACTGCTAAGCCTCAGAAAAATATAGATCCAGTTTCTTTTCAGTTGTGCAACCCGTACATTAATAAAAATTATCCGGTAGACCGTTATTATGGAAAAGGAACCGAGTATAATGGAGGACTATATCACATTAGAAAAATATTTGCTAAAACCTATAAAGCTCCAGAAGATTCAGAAGAATCCGGAATATTTCAAGTTCGTTTTGTAGTTAATTGTGAAGGAAAAGCAGGGATGTTTGAAAAGCAGGCATTTGATTATGACTATAATCCAAAAGAGTTTTCGGACACTATTAGTAATCAGATTTTTGAAATAACAAAAAGTTTACAAGATTGGGTTCCAGGAAGAAATCAAAGAAACAATGAAGTTATAGACACCTATATTTACATAAGTTTTAGAATAAAAGATGGAAAAATCATTCGCATATATCCGTAATGTTCTCCTGTTTTTGATTCTTTGTTCCTGTCAAGAGACTCAGAATATTGAGTTAGAAAATCTAACAAAAGAAGAAAAGGCTTTAAAAACAAAAGAATTAGAGTATGAACGGAACTACTATTACCAGGCCAATACAATTCGTCAGGCGTATTTAGATACCTTACTTATGCTTAATCCAGATAATGAATCCTATCATAGAGAAAAGTCTATTGCACATAGTAAAATAGGAGACTATCATATTTCTTTCCCTTTGTTGCAGAGATCATTAGAATTAGACCCAGAAGAGGCTTTGTATTATACTTCTTGGTTAATGACAGATTTATATAAGGACTATGATAGAGCCATAGAATATCTCAATCAATATGATGATTACACACCAGGAAGAGTTGATTATGCTTGGGGTAATAATGTGAATTTCTTAAAAGGAGAGGTCTTGCAAGCATTAGGAAGACACGAAGAAGCCATTATAGAGTTTACAAAAGCTATAGATGAAGAAGGGAACGAGTATATTGATCCTTCCGCTTTTCCGTATAGAGGAATAAGCTACGTAGCTTTAAAAAAATATAAAGAAGCACTTGCCGATTTTGATTTAGGAATTAAGGTGTATGATAAATCTTCATTGTCCTATTATTATAAAGGAATCACATTATTAGAAATAGGTGATAAGGCTCAGGCTTTAGTATATATAGAAAAAGCTAAAGAGTTAGTATCTAAAGGGTATAAGAAATCGGATCCTTATAAAGAAGTGTATAATGAGATCTATTTGATGCAAATAGAAGATAAGCTCAAAGAACTACATGAAAAAAGCGCTTCAAAATAGTTTGAAACGCTTTTTTATATGCTTAAGTCTCTATTATTTATTGTACAGGAATACCTAGCTTAGTCATTACAGTTTTTGTAAGATCAAATTTTGGATCAATATAAGCTAATCCACTCGTTGTAATTGTTAATACCTGAGTATAACCTTCAGCTTTAGCTATTTCTTCTAATGCTGTACCTATTTTAGTATACAAAGGTTGTAAGAGTCTGTTTTGTTCTATCTGAACTAGTTGAGATCCATTCTGGCGAAATTTGGTGATATCATTCTCTAAAGCGATAATCTCTTCCTGCTTAGTTTTTTTCATAGGCTCTGTCATTGTCGCTACACTTTCTTGATACGCTTTTACTTTTGCTTGATAATCATCAACTTTTACTTTTAGATCACCTTCTAACTTAGTATTGTAAGCTTTTAAATCTTCTTGTACTTTAGTAAGTTCTGGCAATTTAGAAAGAATAAATTCGCTGTCGATTGTTCCTACCTTAGATTGCGCAATCGTTTGTGCACTAATGATCAATAATAAAATCGGAAATAGTATGTTCTTCATTGTGATTTTTTTTATTTTCTATTTAAAATTTTTGCAAATATATAAGGTCTAAGACAATATACGTGCCAAGAAAAATATTTTTTAAAAATCTATTCTTCATATAGCTGACCGCGATGAGGTTTTAAAGCATCTCTTATCATTTTCATTTCAGAATCTGCGACCACCATAAAAGCAATACTATGCATCTCGTTGATGTCTTGATATCCAGTGATATTCATAGATAATTTTTCTGAAATGATATATTCTTTAAGATGAATTTCGTGATGCTCTGCTGTTTTACTTGCTGCGGGACCTCTGAAATCCCAAATGAGTTTTAGTTTTCTTTCCAACGTGTATTATCAATTGCTTAGATATTAATAAAATGATATAAAAACACAAGATAAGGAGATTAGCAAAATTTTAAAAGGTATTTAATACTATATTACCATTATCATTCGTTACAAGAAAGAGCTTGCAAAACGCATTAATATTGTTATTTTTGTCCGATTGGGGACTTTATTAAAGAGAACTATGCACAAAAAATCTATTGTACTTTTTTTAGGAGTAATATTTTGCTCCCTGGTATACGGTCAACAAAAAGATCCTGTACTTCTAATGATTAATAATTCACCTGTCTATACATCAGAATTTAAGCGGGTGTATCTTAAGAATATTGATCTGGTAAAAGATGAATCTCAAAAGGATATCGATGAATATTTAGAACTTTTCATTAACTACAAACTAAAATTAGAGGAAGCTAAAGAACAAGGACTAGATAAAAAAGATTCATATGTTAAAGAACTTGAAGGATATAAAAAACAACTATCTTCAGGATATCTTACGGATACAAAAGCTTCGGATGCTTTGGTAAAAGAGGCGTATGACCGTTTGCAAGAAAGAGTAAATGCGAGTCATATTTTAGTTCAGGTTCAATCTAGTGCATCTCCTAAAGATACTTTAGTAGCATATCAGAAGATCACTGAAGCTAGAAATAAAATTGTTAGTGGAGCTGATTTTAAAGAAATAGCGGTTGAATATAGTCAAGATCCTTCTGTGAAAAAAAACGGAGGTGATTTAGGCTGGTTTTCAGCATTTAGAATGGTGTATCCTTTTGAGCAAGCCGCTTTTACAACAAAAGTAGGAGGGGTTTCGGAACCGTTTAAAACACGTTTTGGGTATCATATTGTAAAGGTTAATGATAAACAAAAAGCATTAGGAGAAGTTACCGTAGCTCATATAATGGTTGCTTTTAATAAAGAAAGAACTGAAACGGAAGCAGAAGAAAGAATTAAAGAGATTAGTTCGCAATTAAAACAAAAGGCTTCTTTTGAATCTTTAGCAAAACAATATAGTGACGATCGTAATACTGCTGTTAATGAAGGTAAAATAAATCGTTTTGGACAGGGAGCCTTAAATTCTGAGAATTTTGAGAAAGTTGCTTTTGCTTTACAATCACCTGGAGAAATTTCAGAACCGGTTAAAACGAAATATGGATGGCATATCATAAAGTTATTGGAAAAACATCCTCCTAAAACCTTTGAAGAACTAAAAGGAGAGCTTACTCAAAAAATAAAAAAAGATAGTAGATCTCAGTTAATTACGAAGTCATTTATAAATTCTCTTAAAGAAAAGTATGCTTTAAAAAGAAATGAAGAAGCGATAACATATTTCAAAAAGATTGTGCCAGCTACTATTTTCAAAGAAAAATGGGAAATTCCGTCCAATGATCCACTGATGGAGAAAACTATGTTTTCTATTGATGATCAAAGTTATTTGTATAAAGATTTCGCCAAGTTTATAGAAGAGAGAGGCGCGGGTAAAAGCAGAATTTCGGATGTGTCTGTTTATGTGGATATGATGTATGATGAATACGAATCTGCTCAGTTGCTTCAATATTATGAAGAGCATCTAGAAGAAGATAATCAGGATTTTGCTAATGTGATTTCCGAATATAGAGATGGATTGTTGTTATTTGATCTAATGGAGTCTAAAATATGGAACGCAGCAAAGACAGATTCTGTTGGACTCAAAAAGTTCTATGAATCCAGAAAGGAAATATATCTTCAAGAAGAAACATATAAGGTTATAAAAGCATCTGCTTCTAATCAAGCATTAATAGAAAAAGTAAAAATTCTTTTTGAAAAAGGAAAATCTATAGAAGAAATAAAAAAAGAAGTGAATACTTCAGATACAGATAAAGTACTTTTCTCTCAGGAGGAGATAATTAAGGGTGAAAACGCGACTGCTAATGATTTTTCTGGAGAGAAAGGACAAATTGTTAGTGTTAATGAGAATGACTATATAACTCTTATAAAAGTAGAAGAGATAATACCTTCTAGAATTAAAACTTTTGAAGAAACTAAAGGTAAGGTGATTAATGATTTTCAAGAAGATCTTGAGAAAAAATGGTTAAGTGAACTTAGAAAGAAATATTCTGTAGAGTTAAACAAAAAGACCCTGAAAAAAATTAAAAAAGACCTATCCATATAAATGCGATATCTCTCAATCATATTGCTGTTTCTTTTATTTATTTCTTGCGGAAATATAAATCGTCAGGCGAATAGAGAAGTAGTAGCAAGAGTAAACGAAACATATCTTTATAAAGACGATATTAAAAACTTAGTACCAGATCGTACCGCAAAGGAGGATAGTATTAATATAATAAACAACTACATTAATATTTGGGCAACAAGACAGTTGTTTATAGATCAGTCTAAACGTAACTTAAACGAAACAGAACTTCAGGAATTTGATAAGCTTGTAGAAGACTATAAGAGTACGCTATATATTAATGCATATAAAGATGCTGTGATCAATAAATCTATTAATATGGAGATTACAGAGGAAGATATGAGTTCCTATTATTCAGAAAATTTGGAAAATTTTAATCTTAATGAAGAATTAGTAAAGTTACGTTACTTACATTTGCCACCTGATTATAATAATATTGTTGCAACGCAAACACGTTTTAATCGTTTTAAAGAAGAGGATGAAGAAGATTTGCTGACAAAAAAGTTAGAATTTGTTACATTTTCCTTTGGCGATTCTATCTGGGTTCAATTTGATCAGGTATTAAATAAGATACCAGTGCTTAAGACTCAGGATAGAAATAAGGTGTTGAAAAAAGGTAAATATGTGCAATTGCGCGATTCTTTGGGAGTATACATGATTAAGATTGAAGAAGTGCTCAAGAAAAACGAAACAGCACCTTTAACATATATAAAACCAACGATACGACAGATTATATTAAATAAGAGGAAGCGAGAGCTTATAAAAAAATTAGAAAAGGATATTACGAAAGATGCTATTAAAAACAAACAATTTGAAATCTATAATTAAGAATGCTACTTGTCTTGTCGCATTATTGCTATTTGGAGCAGGTGCTCAGATATACGCTCAGGAAATCATTGAAGATGTAAAGAAGGAAGTAGAGAAAAAAGAGGATTCTGTAAAGCCGTCTGAAAGAATTAAGATAGACGGTGTTGCTGCGGTTATAGGGGAATATGTAATATTGGATAGCGACGTTACGATTGCATATCAGCAATTGATAAGTGAAGGAGTTTCTGCATCTGATGTTAGCCGTTGTGAATTGGCAGGAAGTTTATTCGAGAATAAGCTATATGCGCATCACGCGGTTCAGGACAGTGTTCTTGTTACGGAGGCTGAGGTTAATTCTATGGTTGATCAACAACTAAGTTATATGACAAGAGAACTTGGAACGATAGATAAAGTACTGAAATTCTATAGAAAAGAGAGTGAAGAAGATTTTAGAAAAGAACTTTTCGAAATTAATAAAGGAAATAGATTGGCAGAACAAATGCGTTCTAAAATAGTAGAAGACGTTGAGATTACACCAGAAGAAGTAAGAGAATTTTTTGATGAAATTCCAGAAGATGAAAGACCGCTTTTTGGTACAGAACTAGAACTGGCGCAGATTGTAATAGATCCTAAAATACCTGAAGAAGAAGAACAGAAAGTAATTGATAGACTAAAACAGTTTAGAACAGATATTGTAGAGAATGGAAGTAGCTTTGCTACAAAAGCAGTGTTATATTCTCAGGATCCTGGATCTAAATCAAAAGGAGGGAAATATACACTGAACCGTCAGACACCGTTTGCTAAAGAATTTAAGGATGTAGCATTTAGTTTGCAGGTAGGAGAAGTTAGTGAGCCTTTTAAAACTGATTTTGGATGGCATATTATTCAATTGGATAAGGTTAGAGGAGAAGAAATTGATGTAAGACATATTCTTTTAGTTCCAGATGTGACAAGAGAAAGCGTAGAAGTAGCTCAAAAACTTGTAGATTCTGTGCGTACAGAAATAGTTAATGGAACCATAGGTTTCAAGGATGCTGCACGAAAGTTCAGTAACGAAAAGGAAACGAAAGAAGATGGAGGACAATTATTAAATCCAACAACGGGAGATACACGTTTTGAACTTACCAAAATTGATCCTATATTGTACGATCAAGTATCGAAATTGAAAACTAATGAAGTTTCATTAGTGATCCCTGATCAAGACCGTCAAGGCCGTAAAAAGTTTAAATTAATTACGGTGCTAAATCGTTTTGATGAGCATATTGCAGATTATTCTAAAGACTATTTGAAAATACAAGAACTGGCTCTTAGAAAAAAACAAATTGAAGCAATACGTGCGTGGCAGGAAGAAAAAATTAATGATACCTACATAAAAATTAATGGAGAGTACAGAGACTGTGAATTTAGCGGTAACTGGTTAAAAAAAGAAAAATAATATGTCTGACGTTGCAGCAGTAGAAAAACTGGTAAGCAAACATACCGAACTAAAAAAAGAAATTGCTAAAATAATCATAGGTCAGGAAGAAGTAATCGATCAGATACTAATTTCTGTATTTTCTGGAGGTCATGCTTTACTCATAGGAGTTCCTGGACTGGCAAAAACCTTAATGGTGAATACTATCGCTAAGGCTTTGGGATTGGATTTTAAAAGGATTCAGTTTACACCAGATTTAATGCCAAGTGATATTTTAGGAAGTGAAATCTTAGACGAGTCTAGACATTTTAAATTTATAAAAGGACCTGTATTTTCTAATATTATTCTGGCGGATGAGATTAACAGAACTCCACCAAAAACTCAAGCAGCCTTGTTAGAAGCAATGCAGGAACGATCAGTAACTGTAGCAGGACATAATTATAAATTAGATCTACCTTATTTCGTTTTGGCAACACAAAACCCTATTGAGCAAGAAGGAACATATCCTTTACCAGAAGCACAACTAGATAGGTTTATGTTTGCAATAGAATTAAAATACCCTAGTTTCCAGGAAGAAGTAGAAGTCGTAAAAAGTACTACGGGAGATACTTCTGCAACTATTAATCCTTTGTTTACAGCGCAGGAGATAATTGATTTCCAGCATGTAATTCGTCGTATTCCGGTAGCTGATAATGTTGTAGAGTATGCAGTATCGATGGTTTCTAAAACGAGACCGAATGGAGAATCAGCAACGGATTTAGTTAAAAGTTATATCGATTGGGGTGCAGGACCGAGAGCTTCTCAGAATTTAATTTTAGCAGCAAAAGCGAACGCAGCTATTAAAGGAAAGTTTTCTCCGGATATAGAAGATGTGCAAGCAGTTGCGATGGGGATACTACGCCATCGTATGATCAAAAACTACAAAGCAGAAGCAGAAGGAGTAAGTATTGAGGATATCATTCAAAGTTTATTTTAAAGGTTACTTTTAGCAAAAATAGTTGAAGAATAGAATGTGTAAAATTATCTTTTTATCATTATTTTTCTGTATAAATATTGTTGCTCAAGAGGATTTTAATACTGCAGAATGTACATTATATGGAGATGTTATTTCTAGAACTTCTGCACATAAACATCTTCGTGAGGGTCAACCTACATTATTGATAACAGGAATAACAACAGAGAAAAGAGCAGTTTATATTGCAAAATCTTATCAAGTTTTTTCCAGTAAATTAAACAGTAATTTGATAGATAGTGCCTTAGCCAAAGAGTTGAGACAAAATTTTATAGTTCCTCTTAGCGCTACTGAAAAAAAATATCATTTTAGGTTTAAAGAAATTGATGGGTGTTTTCTTCCAAAGTGTATTGTTATGGATAGTATAAAAAGCTATAATAATGTAATGAAAGATTTTTTAACCAAGAAATATGGGAATTCTTGGAAGAGAAATGAATTCAATTTCAAGTTTTAAGAGCTTAGATTATTTTTTCTAAAAAAAAATAAAAGCCCATTTAAGTAGGAAATGGGCTTTGTGCAATTAAAAACAATTGAATCTTACGAGGAATGGATACTTGGGGAAAACCATTACCAGATATCTTCAATTTTAAAGCGCGAAAATAAAATATAAAGGGGAAATAACCCCTCTTTTAACATTTCTTTAGTTCTCTTTTAAGGGTTTGTAAAGAAATAACTTAGTGTAACTAGAAATCTTTAATTTTTGGCTATTTAATACCAACTATCCGCAACACTATTCTAAGGTATACTAATGTTTTTATCTAAGTTTTTTATAAGTTTTCTTTATCCTAATTAAACCTTTTTGAGTGTTCTTAGTCTTAGTACTGAACGTTCATTAAAATATAGTTGAATAATTAAGAAAAATAGATAGATGAAAAATAGTATAACTTACATAATGATTTTGTTTTTGGGAATTTTGACAATGTCGGCCCAATCAGAAGATGTAGCAGATAGAAAAGAGGGTCGTCGACAAAAAAAAGAATTAAGAAAAGAGTTTAATGAAAGTTTGTCTGAAGATCAAAAAGCACAATTAGAATATCAAAGACAGTTGCGCACGGAACATAGGAAAACTTTGGAAGCAACATACACTGATGAACAATTAGCAATTGTACGGAATGAAGATCTTTCGAGAAGAGGAAAGCATAAAACACTAAAATCAACCCTAAGTGATGATCAGAAAGAAATGAAAAAATCACATAAAGAGGCTATGAAGACTGAGAAGAATAAATTCGAATCATCTCTTAGCGAGGAACAATTAAAAAAATACGGAGAGATAAAGAAGAAAAAAAGAAAGAAAGGTTCCAATTCTGAGAAAGAATAGAAAAGGGATTATTAAATGTAGTTTACGGTGCGTTTAAAAAGTGAAGCTGGTAAAGCTTCACTTTTTTTTAGTTTCTAGGTCAGAAATGACTGTTTTTTGTGTGATAACTTAACAAATTACTATAACGTTTTCGTAATTCTAAAAGATGAGAGTTAAAATATTAGATATTTTTTTATACGATTACCATTTTAATAGTTCTATAATTGACGATTTCTACAAATAAATATGATATTTTTTTCAAAAATGTAAAAAAGGGTTATTAAGGTCATTCATTTAATAAAATCCTTTAAAATTCGTATTTTCGTCAGACTTTTCAATATGTGTTATAAAACAATATTGCTCTCGATATCGATATAATAAAGAGGTATGAGTCTAAGTTGCAGAAACACAAAATACTGTTTCTCAGTTAAGAATATACCTTTACTATTATGTATAGAAAATTATAGTGATTTTTTTGAGAAATTTAAGGCAAATAAGAATGTTGAAAAGATGTAAGGACTACCATAATTTCACTACAGAATATATAGCTTGTCATTATATAGCAGTATAAATATAATAGGGCTTTTTCTATTATTGACAAGGAGGAGAAAGTTATCGTTTTCCAAACATTTATATTAAACCAGGAAAGAATTCTATTACGTACTATGAACACTTACAATGATTACATCAGGGAGATCGAAGAAAGGAAATCCCTTGGGTTACACCCTAAGCCAATCGATGGAGCTGAGTTATTAAGCGAAATTATTTCGCAAATTAAGGATAACGATAATGCACATCGTGATGACTCCCTTAACTTTTTTATCTATAATGTTTTACCAGGAACCACAAGTGCTGCTGGTGTAAAAGCTCAGTTTTTAAAAGAAATTATTTTAGGTAAAGAAGTAGTTAAAGAAATTACTCCTGCTTTTGCTTTTGAGCAATTATCTCATATGAAAGGTGGACCTTCTGTAGAAGTATTGTTAGATTTAGCTTTGGGTGATGATACTGCTATAGCTAATGAAGCAGCTAAAGTATTAAAAACACAGGTTTTCTTGTACGAGGCAGATACAGAACAATTAGAAAAAGCTTTTAAAGCAGGTAATACTATTGCTAAAGAATTAATAGAGAGTTATGCTCAAGCAGAGTTTTTTACAAAGTTACCAGACGTAGAAGAAGAAATAGAGATTGTAACTTTTGTTGCAGGTATAGGTGATATTTCTACAGATTTATTATCTCCGGGAGCGGATGCGCATTCTAGATCAGATCGTGAATTGCACGGTCAGTGTATGTTTGAGCACAATAAGGATATGCAAAATGAATTATTGGCTTTAAAACAACAACATCCTGATAAACGAGTGATGTTAGTTGCTGATAAAGGAACTATGGGAGTAGGCTCTTCTAGAATGTCTGGTGTAAATAATGTTGCGTTATGGACAGGTATTCCTTCTAGCCCATATGTACCATTTATTAACATAGCGCCAGTAATTGCTGGTACCAATGGTATTGCACCAATATTCTTAACAACTGTTGGAGTAACTGGTGGTATTGGTATTGATTTAAAAAATTGGGTAAAGCAAAAAGATGCTGAAGGAAATACAATTGTAGATGAAGAAGGAGAAGCAATCTTAAAAGAAGCCTATTCTGTAGCTACAGGTACAGTTCTTACAATAAATACAAAAACAAAGAAATTATATAAAGGAGACAAAGAGTTAAAAGATATCTCAACTGCTTTAACACCACCAAAAATGGAGTTTATTAAGGCAGGAGGTTCTTATGCTGTTGTTTTCGGTAAGAAATTACAAACATTTGCTTGTAAAGTTTTAGGAATTGACGTTCCTCAAGTGTATGCTGCTTCCAAAGAAGTTTCTGTGGAAGGACAAGGTCTAACTGCTGTTGAGAAAATTTTCAATAGAAATGCAGTAGGAACAACACCTGGTAAAACATTACATGCAGGTTCGAATGTTAGAGTCGAAGTTAACATTGTAGGTTCTCAAGATACTACAGGTTTAATGACTTCTCAAGAATTAGAGAATATGGCTGCTACAGTAATCTCTCCAATTGTTGATGCTGGTTATCAATCAGGATGTCATACAGCTTCAGTTTGGGATGACAAGTCTAAAGCTAATATTCCAAGATTAATGAAGTTTATGAATGACTTCGGATTAGTTACTGCGCGTCATCCTGAAGGGAAATATCACGCAATGACTGATGTAATTCATAAGGTATTAAATGATATAGCAGTTGATGATTGGGATGTTATCATAGGTGGAGATTCGCATACACGTATGGCAAAAGGAGTTGCCTTTGGAGCGGATTCAGGAACAGTTGCTTTAGCATTAGCTACAGGAGAGGCTACAATGCCAATTCCAGAGTCTGTAAAGGTTACTTTTAAAGGAGAAATGAAATCTTATATGGATTTCCGTGATGTTGTTCACGCGACTCAAGAGCAGATGTTAAATCAGTTTGAAGGTGAAAATGTTTTCCAAGGAAAAATTATAGAAGTGCATATTGGTACATTAACTTCTGATCAAGCATTTACATTTACAGATTGGACTGCAGAAATGAAAGCAAAAGCATCTATCTGTATTTCTGAAGATGATACTTTAATCGAATCCTTAGAAATCTCTAGAGATCGTATTCAAATTATGATTGATAAAGGGATGGATAATCCGAAACAAGATCTTAAAGGGTTAGTTGATAAAGCAAATAACCGTATCACGGAAATTAAAACAGGAACTAAATCGGCATTAAAGCCAGATTCAGATGCTAAGTATTATGCTGAAGTTGTTATTGATCTAGATAAGATTGTAGAACCAATGATAGCTGATCCAGATGTAAATAATGAAGATGTATCTAAGCGTTATACGCACGATAATATTCAACCATTATCTTTTTATGGAGGAACAAAGAAGGTAGATTTAGGTTTCATAGGATCTTGTATGATCCATAAAGGAGATATGAAAATTTTAGCTCAAATGTTAAAGAACATTGAAGCTCAGCAGGGTGAAGTTAAGTTTAATGCTCCCTTAGTTGTAGCGCCTCCTACATATAATATCGTAGATGAGTTAAAAGCAGAAGGTGATTGGGATGTTTTAGTGAAATATTCTGGTTTTGAGTTTGATGATAGTGCACCAAAAGGTTTAGCACGTACCAAGTATGAGAATATGTTATACTTAGAACGTCCTGGATGTAACTTATGTATGGGTAACCAGGAAAAAGCGGAACCAGGAGATACGGTGATGGCTACTTCTACGCGTCTATTCCAAGGAAGAGTTGTTAGAGATGCCGATGGCAAAAAAGGAGAATCTTTGTTGTCTTCTACACCAGTAGTGGTTTTATCTACTATTTTAGGTAGAACACCAACCATGGAAGAATATGAAGCTGCTGTTGATGGTATTGTATTAACTAAGTTTAAACCTTCTCAGAAACAGTTGGTTATGTAATTAAAGATATATAATAGTTTAAAAGCCTTAATACGAGTTGTATTAAGGCTTTTTTGTTTTAGCTAAAGATGTTTTTGATATATGAAATAAATTTTTTGATGAAAATAGACAGTTTGGGGGATCAAGTTTAAAATTGATTGCTTACAATCGGCGGTATGGGTAAGTTGTTTTTAGTCTGTATAATGTTTATTTTTAAGCTTATAGAATATTTTTTATAATCATTCTATATTCTCGATACTCTTTTCGTAGTCATTCGATATTTCGTATCTTGGAATACTTAAAAAAAGAATAACGAAAATACATAAAACACAACTATATGGCATTCGATATCGATATGATAAAAAAGGTGTATGCTCAGGTTGCAGAAAGAGTAGATGCTGCTCGCGAAGTAACAGGAAAACCTTTAACATTAGCAGAGAAAATTTTGTACTCACATCTTTGGGATAGTAAAAGTAAAAAAGCATTTACAAGGGGTAAGGATTATGTTGATTTTGCACCAGACAGAATCGCTTGTCAGGATGCAACTGCTCAGATGGCATTATTACAATTTATGCAAGCTGGAAAAAAGAAAGTTGCAGTTCCAACTACAGTACATTGTGATCACTTGATTCAGGCCAAAGTTGGCGCTGATAAAGATTTACAATCAGCTATGAATACTAGTAGTGAAGTATTTAATTTCTTAGAATCGGTATCTGATAAGTACGGTATTGGTTTTTGGAAACCTGGAGCTGGAATTATTCATCAGGTAGTATTAGAAAATTATGCATTTCCGGGAGGTATGATGATTGGTACTGATTCTCATACGGTAAATGCGGGAGGCTTAGGAATGGTAGCAATTGGTGTTGGTGGAGCTGATGCTGTGGATGTAATGGCCGGAATGCCTTGGGAATTAAAATTCCCTAAATTGATTGGTGTTAAACTGACTGGTAAATTATCTGGCTGGACAGCACCAAAAGATGTGATTCTAAAAGTAGCGGAAATTCTTACTGTAAAAGGTGGAACCGATGCAATTGTAGAATATTTTGGTCCAGGAGCAACTTCAATGTCTTGCACCGGAAAAGGAACTATTTGCAATATGGGAGCCGAAATCGGTGCTACAACATCTACATTTGGGTATGATGAATCCATGGAGCGTTATTTACGAGCTACAGAAAGAGCTGAAGTAGCAGATGCTGCTAATAAAGTAAAAGAACATTTAACTGCAGATCCAGAAGTATATGCAAATCCTGAGCAATATTTTGATCAGGTTATAGAAATTAATCTGTCAGAATTGGGACCATTATTAAATGGGCCATTTACACCAGATTTATCTACTGAGGTTGGTACGAGTATGACAGAAAAAGCAAAAGCGAATGATTGGCCATTACAGGTAGAATGGGGACTTATAGGTTCTTGTACCAATTCTTCTTATGAAGATTTATCACGTGCTTCTTCTATTGCGCAACAAGCATTGGATAAAGGTCTAAAAATGAAATCCGAGTTAGGAATTAATCCTGGTTCTGAACAAGTAAGATACACAGCAGAAAGAGATGGTATTCTTGGAATATTCGAAAAATTAGATGCCAAGATATTTACTAATGCTTGTGGACCTTGTATCGGACAATGGGCAAGATATAGTGATCCCAAAAATGCACCTAAAAATAGTATCGTTCATTCTTTTAATAGAAACTTTGCTAAGCGAGCAGATGGAAATCCAAATACACATGCTTTTGTAGCCTCTCCAGAATTAACCGCTGCCATTGCAGTTTCTGGGCGACTAGATTTTAACCCACTTACGGATAAATTGATTAATGAAGAAGGACAAGAAGTAATGTTTGATGAGCCAACTGGATGGGAGTTACCTCCTAAAGGTTTCGAAGTAGAGGATGCAGGATACTTAGCGCCGGTAGAAGATGGTAGTGGAGTACAAGTTAATGTAAGCCCAACTTCAGAAAGGCTTCAGTTATTAACTCCTTTTGAGCCAATAGGTGATGAGATTAAAGGGGCAAAGCTGTTAATCAAAGCTTTCGGAAAATGTACTACAGATCATATTTCTATGGCGGGGCCTTGGTTACGCTACAGAGGACATTTAGATAATATATCCAATAACTGCTTAATAGGAGCAGTGAATGCCTTTGGGAAAAAGACAAATTTTGTTAAAAATCAATTAGACGGAGAATTTGGTGGTGTACCAGATACTGCAAGAGCTTACAAAGCTGCTGGTGTTCCTACAATAGTAGTTGGGGATCACAATTATGGAGAAGGTTCTTCTAGAGAGCACGCGGCAATGGAGCCAAGACATTTAGGTGTTGTTGCGGTAATTGTAAAATCTTTTGCTCGTATCCATGAAACTAACCTTAAAAAACAAGGTATGTTAGGATTAACGTTTGCGAATGAAGCGGATTATGATAAAATTCAGGAAGATGATACTATCAATTTCTTAGATTTAAACGCCTTTACACCTGGAAAAACGTTGAACATCGAATTTGTTCACGCTGACGGTTCTAAAGATGTGATTGAAGTAAATCATACGTATAACGATTCTCAAATCGAATGGTTCAAAGAAGGTTCTGCTTTGAATCTAATTAAAAAGCAAAACGCTTAATTTTAGAATATATATTATATAAAACTCTCGAAGATGATTCTTCGGGAGTTTTTGTTTTATAAAGATGGGTAATTTTGTAGTTTCGCGTATATGGTACGCCAAAATATTAAAGTAGCGGTAGATGCAGTGGTCTTTGGATACAAGGATAAAGCATTGCATGTGCTTTTAATAAAAAGAGATATAGAGCCTTTTAAAGATTCGTGGGCCTTACCAGGTGGTTTGGTATTAGAAAATGAAAGTTTGGAAAATGCTGTAGAACGAGAACTTAAAGAAGAGACTAACGTTACTGTAGATTATTTAGAGCAGTTATATTCTTTTGGTAAACCCGGTCGAGATCCAAGAAATAGAGTAGTGAGTATTACCTATTTTGGTTTAGTAAAACCAGAACATCATACTATAAAAGCAGATACCGATGCTAATGATGTAGCTTGGTTCGATATCAATGAACTCCCAGAGTTAGCGTTTGATCATGCTACGATACTAGATGTAGCCAAGAAAAGATTACGAAATAAATTGACTTACGAACCAATAGGTTTCGATTTATTAGCAGATAAGTTTCTTTTCTCTGACTTAGAGAAATTATATATGACGATTCTCGATAAACAAATCGACCGAAGAAACTTTAGAAAGAAAATTTTGAGCTTCGGTATTTTAGAGGAGTTAAAAGAAAAAATTTCTGAAGGAAGAGGAAGACCAGCAAATCTTTTCAAATTCAATCATAAACAATACTTCAAACTTAAAGAAGAAGGTTTTCTTTTCGATATAAAGTAATAATGGATAAGAAAATTTACGTCAGTCAGAGTGATTTTCGATAGAAAATTGTATCGAAGACAAGTGAATTTTTTGTTTATGAAAGCTTCTCGATACGATTTTTTTACAAAAAAATCACTCGAAGTGACGCCGTTTTATTTTAAATTCTTGTCCACTATTCAGGTTCGTTAATACCAAATAATCATAGTCAAAAATAGAGGTTTCTTCCCTTACGAGAGAAGGTGGATCTCATAAAATAATTTTGTTTTATGAAAGACAGAAGGGAGGAGTAATTCTGTCAATTCGAATTTTTTTAAATGTTTATTGTATTTTTTACGCAAAATATTTTGTCAATATATTGATCTGTTTTATATTTGCGTAAAAATAACACAATTATGCAGTATTTACATTTAGATCAGTCATTTACTCCATTCGATAAATCAATTGAGTTTACTTCGTTTGTTTTTAATGGTGGTGAGCCACATATCAAAATCTCTGAAAAATCCATAGGTAATGAAGTAACAATTACACATAGATTGAATTCATTTAATGATGTTGGTTTATTGTTAGTGGCCACAGATGCGTTGCGTAGAATGGATGTGAAATTAATTAATGTTTTGATTCCGTATTTTCCTGCTGCAAGACAGGATAGAGTTATGGTTAGTGGAGAATCACTAAGTGTAAAAGTATATGCGGATATTATAAATACGCAAAACTATAACCAGGTGATGGTTTTTGACCCACATTCTGAAGTAACTCCGGCGTTGTTGAATAATGTAAAAGTGATTGAGAACTATGAGTATGTAAAACAATGTTTGTATGAAATTAAGGAGGATGTGGTATTGATATCTCCAGATGGAGGAGCATTAAAAAAGATTTATAAAGTATCTGAGTATTTAGGAGGAATAGAAGTTGTAGAATGTTCTAAGAAAAGAGATGTAAAAACAGGGAAACTATCTGGATTTAGAGTATACGAAGATGATCTTAAAGGAAAACACTGTGTAATTGTTGATGATATCTGTGATGGAGGAGGAACATTTTTAGGATTGGCAACAGCATTAAAAGAAAAAAATGCAGGAAAGCTAAGCTTGGTAGTTAGTCACGGAATTTTTAGCAAAGGCTTTGAGAAATTAAACAAGTCATTTGATACTGTTTTTACTACCAATTCTTTTAGAGATATAGAAGAGGAGAAAGTAGTGCAGTTTTCAGTTATATAGCTAAACATTAAATACTGTTATTCTAACGCAGGCTGGAATCTAAGATTTTAAAATATAAAACCATGAAAGTAATAACAGCACCAACAAAAATAGAACTAGATAAAAATCTAAGTGTTTTTCTAGCAGGTAGTATCGAAGTAGGTGTTGCAGAAAGATGGCAGGATATCGTAATAAGTGAGTTTTCAGAAGAAGATATTACGATTTTAAATCCCAGAAGAGCAAGTTGGGATGCTAGTTGGAAACAAAAAATAGACAACCCCATTTTTAAGGAACAAGTAAACTGGGAACTAGAAGCGTTAGAAAAGTCTGATGTGATCATAATGTACTTTGATAATAATACCAAGTCACCAATTACGCTTTTAGAATTAGGGTTATTTGCTAGAAGTGGAAAACTAATCGTTTGTTGTCCAGACGGATTCTGGAGGAAAGGAAATGTAGCTATTGTCTGTGAGCGATATGAAGTAAAACAAGTAGATAGTTTAGAAGAATTGATCAATGAAGTAAAGAAGAAAGTGAAATGAAAAGTTTATTAGAACAAATAAAAGGAGGAGTATTTGGAGTAGCCGTTGGTGATGCATTAGGAGTACCATATGAGTTCTTGGATAGAGATCAAATGGATAAAAGACCAGCTCGAGATATGATTGGATATGGTACACATAATCAACCAGAAGGAACTTGGTCTGATGATAGCTCACTAACTTTTTGCCTGATGGATAGTTTGTGTAACGGGTACGATTTAAATGATATAGCTTCAAAATTTGCAGCTTGGTTTTATGAAAATTTTTGGACACCAAGAGGTTTTGTTTTTGATATTGGTATAACAACTAAAAATGCAATCTATCAATATAAAAGAGGAATGACACCGGATTTATGTGGAGGATTGGATGAATATTCTAATGGGAATGGTTCTCTGATGCGGATATTACCACTGGTATATTTTCTAAAAGATGAAAGTAATATTAATACAAGGTATGATATTATTAAAAGAGTTTCATCTATTACACACGGGCATTTGAGATCTGTTTTTTCTTGTTTTATTTATGTAGAATATACCTTATTGCTTCTAAATGGCAGGGATAAATTTGAAGCCTATGAAGCTATTAAAAAGCCAATATTAGATTTTGCTATTGAAAACGATTTTAATCCAAAAGAAATTACTTTGTTTTCCAGAATTTTAGAAGAAGATATCTCGAAACAAGATAGATTTAATATCAAAGGAACTGGATACGTATTGAGAACTTTAGAAGCCTCATTTTGGTGTTTACTTAATTCAGAATCTTATGAAGAAGCTGCACTGAAAGCAGTGAATCTAGGTGAAGATACGGATACTACAGCTGCAGTAACAGGTGGCTTGGCAGGATTGTATTATGGATATAATACAATTCCTGAAACTTGGAAACTCCAGTTAGCAAGGTTTGAAGATATAGATGATTTGATAGAAAGATTTAATGAAAGTTTAATTTAATTATACGTCTGTTCGAGTGTTTTGTAGTAATGGAATGAATACAAAATGTATCGAGAACGAGGCAATTGAAGAATAAAAGAAATAATGAAATACACATTACAACATATACAGGAACAATTCAATAAAGGAAAAAGTTTAAAATACTTATTCTTCTGGGGCCATATGCCTAATAAGGATGGAAGTATTGGTAAAAGTTGTTTTAGTCAATGGTGGAATCAACCCTTCGAAGTAGAAGGAGTTGTTTATAAAACGGCAGAACATTGGATGATGGCTGAAAAAGCCAGATTGTTTGAAGACATTGAAATTTTAAAAGAGATTATTGATTGCAATCAACCAATGGAAGCAAAACAACTAGGTAGAAAGGTTAGAAACTTTGATCCTAAGGTATGGGATGCTCATAAGTACGAAATTGTAAAACAAGGAAACTATCATAAGTTTTCACAGCACGAAGAACAGAAACAGTTTTTATTGAATACCAAGAAAAGAATTATTGTAGAAGCGAGTCCAAGAGATCGCATATGGGGAATCGGGATGGGACAAGCAAATGAAAAAGCTCAAAATCCCAACTTATGGAGAGGAAAAAACTTATTAGGTTTTGCCCTGATGGAAGTAAGAGATATGCTGAGTCCATAAAAGGTTTTTTAAAAGGACATTAAAATGAAATTAGAGTTAACAAATTATAAAGAACAAGAACAAGTCTGGCCACAACATGGATATCATATTATGGCTCAGTATGATGATCAGAAAATAGTGGTATATCAATCATACAGACCAGCAATTGGAAATTTTGCAGTTGAAAATCAATTTTTCGGAGGTCCATTTAGTTTAGAAAGAATGACTTGGATTAAGCCTAATTTTCTTTGGATGATGTATCGTAATGGATGGGGAACGAAAGAAGGACAAGAAGTTGTGTTAGCTATACATCTAAAGCGAGAGGCTTTCGAAAGTTACCTAAGTAACGCGGTGTACTCTTCATTTAAACCTGAATTATATTCATCTTATGAAGCTTGGCAAGAGGATGTTACTAATTCTGATGTTAGACTACAATGGGATCCTGATCACGATCCTTATGGAGTAAAGCTAGAAAGAAGAGCAATTCAGATTGGATTAAGAAAAGAGTATATAAAATCATATGCGTCCGAAGATATATTGGAGATAGAGGATATTTCACAATTTGTAAAAGAACAATATGAACTAGTACAATCTAATAATTTGGAAGAATTGGTAACACCTTTTGAAAAACCATTGATTTTTGGAAATGAGAAGTTGAATACATATTTGAAGTTAAAATAATAGTAGGAAGATAAAAATGGAGCAGGAAATAAGAGCAGATTATGATAGAGATACGATTACGGTATATCAGGCCTATGGTAAATCCATTGCAGTGTCTGCTATCAAAAATAATAAGTTCGAATCACCTTTTTCTTTTAACCGAATGACTTGGATCAAACCATCGTATTTATGGTTAATGGAACGAAGTAATTGGGGAACAAAATCCAATCAGGAGTATATCCTTGGAATAAAAATAAAGAAAGTTAGTTGGGAAAAAGCCCTGTCAATTGGAGTGTTAACAGATCCCGATAAAACTATTTATAAAAGTGGTGCTTTATGGGATAAGGAATTCCGAAATGCAAAAGTTCATATTCAATGGGATCCAGAAAGAACATTGAAAGGAACTAAGATGCAAATTAGATCCATTCAGGTGGGTATTGGTAGAGATTTAATAAAAGAGTATAATGAAGAATGGATACAGGAAATAAACGATTTAACTCCGTTAACCAAGAAAATTCGATTATTACTAAAAGAAGGGAAATATAAGGAAGCTAAAAGATTAGTGCCTGGAGAAAAAATATATGAAGTTCCTGATGATACAAAACGAAGAATAGGAATTAGATAACTAGATAAAGAATAAAGATGAAACTAAAAGTACTCCAATCTGATATTACCGCTATAAAAGTAGACGCTATTGTCAATGCCGCCAATACTTCTTTGTTAGGTGGAGGAGGAGTTGATGGTGCGATTCATCGAAAAGGTGGTTCTGAAATTTTAGAAGCTTGTAGAAAGATTAGAGCTACCCAAGGTAAATGTAATCCAGGTGAAGCGGTGATTACTATTGCAGGAAATCTTTCTGCTAAATATGTAATTCACACCGTTGGACCTGTATGGAATACTGGAGGAAAAATAAAAGAAGAGCTATTGAGAAGTTGTTATGTCAATTCATTGCAATTAGCGATGGATAATGGAGCGAGAACAATTGCTTTTCCCAACATCAGTACAGGGATTTATAAGTTCCCTAAAGAGCTAGCAGCCAAAATTGCTATTGAAACAGTTAAGGATTTTAAATCAGATGAAATAGAAGAGGTGATTTTTGTTTGCTTTGATGAAGAGAATTATAAGCTATATGATAAATTGTTAAGGATATGAAAGAGATAAAATATGCAACATTATTCGGAGGATCTGGTAAGAATCGAGAAAGTAAAGAATATAAAGAGACCCTATTAATAGGTTCCTTATTAGCCGGAAAAGGATATGTAGTTAAAAATGGAGGATATGGTGGAATGATGGAAGCAGTTTCTAAAGGGATTACCGATGCAGGAGGAAAAGCAGTAGGAGTTACTTGTAAACAAGTAGGCTCAGTAAAAGGGAATGATTTTCTAAAGGAAACTGTTGTAACCGAAACGTTATATCAAAGACTTGAAATACTAATTGATAAAACAGATCTTTTTATTGTTCAAAAAGGAGGCATAGGAACACTATCAGAAGTATTTTTGACATTAGATATTATTCGAAAAGATTCATCCGAGAATAGGCCTAAACTATTCTTTATAGGTGATTTTTGGAATGAAATCATTGAATCCTTAAAAATAAATATCATACCAGAATATGAACACGATTTATTTATAGTGCTTTCGGATTATGAAGAATTAAAAAAAATAATGAATAGAACTTTTTAATGAAGTTAGAATGTCATGCTGAGCCTGTCGAAGTAAATGCAAGATGAATGGGGCTTTGACAAGCTCAGACTGACATAAATAAATATAAAATGAATACAAAGAATAAAAACATAAGTAAATTTTTAAGCCTTATTCTAAGGCACAATCCAGGAAAAATAGGATTAAAATTAGACGAAAATGGTTGGGCAGATGTAGAAGAGTTGATAACCAAAGCAAATACACATCGTAATCAACTAAATATAGAAACTTTAAAAGAAGTTGTAGCTACTAATGACAAAAAGCGTTTTGCGTTTAATGAAGACGAAACGAAAATCAGAGCGAATCAAGGGCATTCTATACAAGTGGATTTGGAGTATACACCCGTACAGCCTCCAGAATTTTTGTATCATGGAACGGTAGGGAAATTTAGAGAAGATATACGAAGAAAGGGCTTGCTAAAAATGAGTAGACATCATGTACATCTTAGCGAAGAACTAGAAACAGCAATGAAGGTAGGTTCCAGAAGAGGAGTACCGATTATACTAACGGTTCGATCGGGAGATATGCATCGCGATGGTATCGAATTTTATCAATCCGATAATGGTGTTTGGCTAACGGACTCGGTTGCAACGGAATATATTGAGTTTAAGACAAAATAATTGACTAGACCTCACAGGTTTCAAAAACCTGTGAGGTCTTAAAATTATAAGCTATGAGAACACTAGTAATTGGAGATATTCACGGAGGTTACAAGGCATTGCTACAGGTTTTGAAAAGAGCAGAACTAACGACAGAAGACAAGTTAATTTTCTTAGGAGATTATGTTGATGGATGGAGTGAATCTGCAGAAACCATTCAGAAATTAATAGATCTTTCGGTATCCAATGAATGTATTTTTATTAGAGGGAATCACGATTTATGGTGTGGTTTATGGCTGGATAAAGGAGCTACCAATCCTGTTTGGTTAGCTCATGGAGGAAAAGAAACAATAAACAGTTATATCCAATCAGGTTTATTAGCCGATAATTCGCATAAACAGTTTTTTAAGGATTTACAGAATTATTATATAGACACAGAAAATAGGCTTTTCTTACACGCAGGATTTACTTCGATGCATGGTGTCGGTAAAGAAGAATACGAATCTAATTATTATTGGGATAGAACGTTATGGGAAGCAGCCTTACTAGCCGATAAAGTAGAAGAAAAAACGTTAGAAGATATGCTTACTTCTCCCAAGCGATTTAATCATTATAAAGAAATTTATATTGGACATACACCTACTACTGATTATAAAATAGAAACACCAATAAAAGCATATAACCTATTGAATATCGATACGGGAGCAGCTTTTACAGGAAAACTTACCATATTAGATATTGATAGCAAAGAATTTTGGCAAAGTGATCCATTAACTTCTTTGTATCCTAATGAAAAAGGCCGAAATTAACACCTTCGATTTTAACTGGAAACAGGGTGTTTTTTGTTAGAAATAGTATCGATTTTTATCTTCTAAAATTTTATAAATGATTGTTGTCAATTTTCCGTTAAGGTATACAACCAAAAGTAGCGTTAAAGCTGTTTTTCTTTTAGGGTGCTTTATTTTTTTATTTAATACTGTAAATTCTCAAAATATGGATGACTTTATTGAGTATGATTCCTTTGTTATTATTGAAAAACCTCAGAAAACTTATAAGGGTTTTTATAAAGATGGTAAACCGTATAACGGATATTTCTCAAAAGGAAATGATGAATTTCCAAGAGTGGATTATTATGAGAATGGAGAAACAAAATTTCAATATTCTTTGGATATTTATCAAATGACTTTAGGAATGGAATCTTCTGAAATAGATGGATTTCAAGAGGAAGAAGGAGAAGCAATGAATGAAGAAGATTATAATGAGTATATCAAGAATAAGTATAAGCCCAAATTGAATATTAAATCTGTTTATCAGAATGGTAAAATAACAGACGGATATGAGTATATGGAATTGGATTCAGGAATAATTTCTAAAAAAATTGAGAAAGAAAAAACGACAGCATTGCATATTGATGCATTTGCAATGCATTATTATCAGAGGACTTCTTTGGTTCTAGTTTCTGATACACTTATTATTGGATCTCCAACAATAGCAGCAGCCGGAGAAAGTATAGAAATACGATTGTTTAATGATAACCAGACTTGGATCACTAACTATCACATAGAAGGAGAGAAAATAGGTGCTAACTATTATAAAGAAGGAGAAATCAAAAGTTTACCAGCTGATTGCACATTGTTTACATATGACCAAAATAATGTTACATATAATTTTGGAAGAGGCGGTTTTAAAAAATACTCAGGCAAGTTAGATCTGATAGATATACAAAAAATGTATTTTGAGAAACCAGAGATTTTCGCAAATAAGAATATGCAATCTTTTTTTGATGAGTTTATTAAGGCTTTCACTGTAGAAATCCAAAAAGAAGATAGACAACGCCTACAAGAACCTGAGATTTTCAGAGGATATATTATTACGGGAGAGAAAGGCGAGATAATAAAAGGTATACGTTTCTTTGAGAAAGAGACCGACTCTTATTATGAAGAATATAAAAATGGAAAAAAAATTAAAAAAGAAAAGATAGATCTTATTAATTTTCAGAAAACATTCAAAGAGTATTTAGAAAGTACTCGAAACGACTAGAAAATATAGGTATTCAACAGAAATCGGATTAAATATTTTCTAGTTTTCAAAATAAAAACTATATTTGCGTATAATTAACGCAAAATAAAATTATATGAATCCACTACTATTAACAGACGGTTATAAATTAGGTCACAAAGAACAATACCCAGATGGAACTACCTTAGTGTATTCTAATTGGACTCCAAGAAAGAGTAGAATAGAAGGTATTAATCATGTAGTGTTCTTTGGATTACAGTATTTTGTAAAAGAATATTTGATAAAAAGATTCAACCAAGATTTTTTTAATCTCCCAAAAGAAGAAGTTGTTTCAGAATACAAAAAATATGTAGATCATTATTTAGGTGTAGATTATGATATTCAGCATATTTCGGAATTACATGAATTAGGTTATTTACCGATCGAGATAAAAGCATTACCGGAAGGTACAGAAGTACCTATTAGGGTACCAATGTTTACATTGATAAATACAAAACTAGAATTCTTTTGGTTAACAAACTATTTAGAAACATTACTTTCTAGTATCATATGGCAACCTTGTACCTCTGCAACTATCGCCAAGCAGTATCAAAAAATTCTTAGTAAGTATGCTTCAGAAACGGATAAAGAGAATCTGGAGTTTATCACTTGGCAAGGTCACGATTTCTCTATGAGAGGAATGTCTGGTACAGAATCTGCAATTCTTAGTGGTATGGGACACGCGCTTTCTTTTTCAGGTAGTGATACGTTGCCAGTGGCCAAAGCATATGAGATGTATTATAATGCTGATGTTACTAAGGAATTAGTAATTGGTAGCGTGAATGCTACAGAGCATAGTGTAATGTGTGCTGGTAGTAAAGATGATGAGATAGGTACCTTCAGAAGGTTATTAGAAACATACCCAACAGGAATTTTATCCGTTGTGTCTGATACTTGGGATCTTTGGAAAGTACTAACAGAATATCTTCCTAAGTTGAAAAATGAAATTTTAGATCGTGATGGTAAACTAGTGATCAGACCAGATTCTGGTGATCCTGTAGATATCATTTGCGGTTGCGAACATAAGGATCCAATCATTGCTAAAGGAGTCATTGAATTGCTTTGGGATGAATTCGGAGGTACCATTAATGAGCAAGGATATAAAGTATTAAATCCAAAAATTGGAGCAATTTATGGAGATAGTATTACCATCGATAGAGCAACAGAGATTTGTGAGCGGCTAAAACAAAAAGGGTTTGCATCTACTAATGTAGTATTAGGAATTGGAAGTTTTACCTATCAATACAATACCAGAGATACTTTTGGTTTTGCCATGAAAGCAACATATGTAGAGGTAAATGGAGAAGGTAGAGAAATTTTTAAAGATCCAATAACCGATGACGGAACTAAGAAATCAGCTAAAGGATTAATGCAACTTTATAAATCAAAAGGAGAGATTATGTTGAAAGATCAATGTACTATTAAAGAAGAAACACAAGGATTGTTTAAGACAGTTTTTAAAGATGGAAAATTGATTATTGATGAAAGTTTGTCTGATATTCGAAAGCGAATCTTGACGTAAATTATAAGTATATTTATGAAAACTCCCAAAAGGTCACTTTTGGGAGTTTTTTGTATATATAAATCGGGTTTTCTTTCCAAAAGCTGTTATTATAATGCATAGACGTTGTATTCTATTATCCATACGAAATATTGCCAATTTTTTTGTAAGGATTGTACGTAGATTACGACATTCTGAATGATATTATTAATTTAATATCTAACTAACTTTATAAAAACACAAACATCATGAGTGCAATCTGGTTTTTTGAGGATGCTAATCTCTTTAAGGTTTTATGTCCTCATAAGTTTAAAAAGTATAAAAGGAGTCACGATTTTGACGCTTATAAAAAAAGTGATTATATCTATTTTGAGGAAGACTCGGCTAATAAAGTATATCTTATTGAAAAAGGAAAGGTAAAAATAGGATATTATTCTGAAGATGGTAAAGAAGTAGTAAAAGCTATCTTGACTCGTGGAGAACTTTTTGGAGAAAAGGCAATTCTGGGTGAGGATAGAAGAACTGAATTTGCTCAATCTGTTGATAATACCACTTCTATTTGCCCGATTGGAGTGCAAACCATGCACGATCTTATGCGTGATAATCAAACTTTTAGTCTTAAAGTATATAAATTTATAGGCTTACGATTTAAACGCCTCGAAAGAAGGTTACAGCTACTTTTGTTTAAAGATACTAAAACTAGATTATTAGAATTCTTTGATGAACTCAAAGAAGATTTTGGATATTGCTGTCCTAATACAGGAGATACTGTAATACAACATCCATATACACAAAGAGATATAGCAAATCTTATTGGTACATCACGTCCTACCCTAAATATCATTCTTAATGAACTAAAGGAATCAAAACAAATTGATTTTAATAGAAAAGAGATTCGTTTAAAAAATGTCGCTTAGTGTTAGCTATCTAACATTTTAAAAAGTTTTATGAATTTACTTTTACAGTAATAATAATCATAAAACAAAAGGCAATGTTTAAAAAATTAATAATAGGAATACTAGCGATAGGATTGATCGCAGTTTCCTGTAATGACGACGATGATAATGTTGTTGTCGCAAACGCTGGAGAGATTTCTGGTGGTCCATTTGAGTTTGATGTGGATGGAGAAGCAGATATGGTTTCAGGAATTACACTAGATGATGCTAATGCATCTGGTTCTAGTAGTACTTGGATTGTAACCGATGATCAAGGAAACATTTTAGGGTTACCGCCAACATTGACTGCACTAGAAGGAGTTGATTTTGATGGCGCAGGCGCGGGGACGTGTTTGATTTGGTATGCCAGATATAATGGAACAATTACTGGTTTAGAAATGGGTATGAATGCCAATGATGTAACTGGTGATTTTGATCTTTCCAATTCTATTACAGTAGTAAGAAATCAAGTAGCTAATTCAGGAGTTATCGTTGGTGGACCTTTTGAATTTGATGTAGATGGAGAAGCGGATATGGTTTCAGGAATTACATTAGATGATACCAATGCATTTGGTTCTGGTAGTACTTGGATTGTAACCGATGATCAAGGAAATATTTTAGGGTTACCACCAACATTGACTGCACTAGAAGGAGTTGACTTCGATGGTGCAGGAGCTGGAGTTTGTCTAATTTGGTATGCTCGTTATGAAGGTACTATATCAGGATTGGAAATGGGTATGAATGCCAATGATGTAAGTGGTGATTTTGATCTTTCTAATGCAATAACTGTAGTGCGTAACCAAGTTGTAAATGCAGGAACTATCTCTGGAGGTCCATTTGAATTTGATGTAGACGGAGAAGCGGATATGGTTTCAGGAATTACTTTAGATGATACCAATGCGTTTGGTGATAATAGTACTTGGATTATCACAGATGACCAAGGAAATATTTTAGGTTTGCCACCAACATTAGCAATGGTAGAAGGAGTTGACTTTGATGGTGCAGGAGCTGGAACTTGTTTGATTTGGTATGCACGATATAATGGATCCGTAACAGGATTAGAAATGGGTATGAACGCTAATAATGTAACGGGTGATTTTGATCTTTCTAATCCAATAACAGTGGTTCGTAACCAAGTTGTAAATGCAGGAAC
The DNA here is from genome assembly GCF_003443675.1 of Aquimarina sp. BL5. NCBI lineage: Bacteria > Pseudomonadati > Bacteroidota > Flavobacteriia > Flavobacteriales > Flavobacteriaceae > Aquimarina > Aquimarina sp. BL5. Next base: position 5,315,148 of record NZ_CP031963.1, read on the forward strand.
TATTTCAGGAGGTCCATTTGAATTTGATGTAGATGGAACCCCAGATATGGTTTCAGGAATCACATTAGATGATGCTAATGCATTTGGTGATAATAGTACTTGGATTATCACAGACGACCTAGGAAATATTTTAGGTTTGCCACCAACATTAGCAATGGTAGAAGGAGTTGATTTTGATGGTGCAGGAGCAGGAACTTGTTTGATTTGGTATGTACGATATAATGGATCCGTAACGGGGTTAGAAATGGGTATGAACGCTAATAATGTAACAGGTGATTTTGATCTTTCTAATCCAATAACAGTGGTTCGTAACCAAGTAGTAAATGCAGGAACTATTTCAGGAGGTCCTTTTGAGTTTGATGTAGATGGAACCCCAGATATGGTTTCAGGAATCACATTAGATGGCACTAATGCATTTGGTGATAATAGTACTTGGATCATCACAGATGACCAAGGAAATATTTTAGGTTTACCACCAACATTAGCAATGGTAGAGGGTGTAGACTTTGACGCAGCAGGCCCAGGCGTGTGTTTAATTTGGTATGCTAGGTATAACGGAATGGTTACTGGACTAGAAATGGGTATGAATGCTAATGATGTTACAGGAATGTTTGATCTTTCTAATTCAATTACAGTTACAAGAAATTGTAACACAAGTCCTGGAGTATTATCCGGAGGACCTTTTACATTCACAGTAGATGGAACCCCTGATATGGTAAGCGGAATTATGCTAGACAGTTCGAATGCTGCTGGACCTAACAGTACCTGGATTATTACAGATGATCAAGGAAAAATATTAGGTTTACCACCAACATTAGCGATGGTGGAAGGTGTTGATTTTAATGCAGCTGGAGCTGGAGTATGCTTTATCTGGTACTTAAGATATGAGGATGGAGTAGAAGGCCTAGCAATGGATATGAATGCTAATGATCTAAAAGGTTGTTTCAGTTTGTCAAATGCTATTCAGGTGACAAGACAGTAACTAACAATGGCTTATCTAAAAATGAAAATGAAAAAGGAAAATAATTATTGTTCAAGATAATGTGAACTTAAGGTTGCTTCCATTCTCACAGGAAGTATAACACGATAGTTCATTGTTGTTTTTTTGTTAGTTTTAAAGCGCGATTTAAGAGGTCGCGCTTTATTAATTTAGTAAAGAAACTTTATTTAGAAAAGCTTGTATTTGTAATAGTATTCGATATAAATCCGGAGAGTGAGATATATTTTCTGATATCTACTTTTCACTAACTATTAAATATATTTTACTAATTGTTAGATAATCTTTTATCGTAGATTATGTATACTTTTGTAAGGAAACATTTTTTTACTGACAAATCCAATTACTTATATAATAGAAAATCTTTTATGAAATTCAATAAAAAGAATATATCTAACCTGATTTTTGTAATTATTTTACTCCTCTTTTTTATTCCGAATACTAGAGGAATGATGCAAATTTTTCTTACGAGAATATTTTCTTTTAGTCCTAGTTTAGTGGATGTAGAGGAGCGCGCTCAAGTAGCCTCTTATGATTGGAAACTTCACGGAGTGAATACAGAATCTATGAATTTTAATACTGCCGAAGGTAAAGTGGTGTTGTTAAACTATTGGGCGACCTGGTGTCCTCCTTGTATAGCAGAGATGCCATCATTACAAGAGTTGTATAATGATTATAAAGATAAAGTAGTATTTGTTTTTTTGACAGAGGATGATGATCCGGAACTAAATAAATTTATGAGGGATAAAAGTTATAATTACCCTATTTATAGAGCGCTATCGGAGCATCCTAAGCCTTTTGTTCATAAGCCTATTCCTGGTACATATCTTATCGATAAAAAAGGAAATATTGTGATTCATAAAGTTGGTGCAGCGGATTGGAACACTGATAAAGTGAGAACAACTATAGATCAGTTATTGGCCGAGTAAATTTCTAACTTCTAAAATATTTAAAAGGAACAAATAACATCCCAAAACATTTTCCTTTATTCTTATCTAAGTGTTTGTGATGTATTTTATGAGCTCTTCGAACACCTTTTGCATACCAATGATTGGCTTTTCGGAATATTTTAAAGCGTTGATGTATAAATATATCGTGCACTAAAAAATAGGCAATACCATAGGCTAAAATTCCGAAACCTATCGCTTCTCCTGCCCAAAAGGACACTGGATCATGAAACCAAATGCTAGTCATACTAACTACCGCATAGAATACAAAGAAAAGATCATTACGCTCCCACCAGCTATTATGATTTTTATGATGATGATCTTTATGAAGAGACCATAAAAAACCGTGCATGATATATTTATGAGTGAACCATGCCATGAATTCCATAAAACAGAAGGTAGCTATAAAAACCAGTATCCAAATTAGAACATCCATCTTAGTTTAATTTCATTAAATGTATTGCTAAATAAGGTTTAATCTATAATCAAAATATGATTTAGCTAATAGTCCAAATTTTTGATAATTAGGTACTCTGATTCTTGTATTTTTGATTTCTACAGAAGGAGTAGCTTTTAGTTTGTTAAGTAACTTTTTATAGTAAATATAGGCAGTATATACGCCGAATTTTGCTTCTACAGGTAATTTCATAATACCTTCAAAACCTTTATCAAAATCTTCTTGAATCTCTTCTATAATTCTAAGTTTAGAAGCTTCGTCCAACTGTCTTAAATCAGTATCAGGGAAATAAGTCCGACTTAGGTCTTCAAAGTCCGCTTTTAGATCACGTAAAAAATTCACTTTCTGAAAAGCAGAACCTAGATGTTTAGCACTTTCCTTCAATTCATCGTACTTTTCATTATCACCATTTACAAATACCTTAAGACACATAAGCCCTACCACATCTGCAGAACCATAAATGTATTCTTTATACTCTGTATTGGTTAAATAGTTCTTTTTGTGAAGATCTAATCGCATACTCTTCATAAACGCTTCATATAACTCAGGTTGTATGTTATACTGATGAACTGTTTGCTGGAATGAATTAAGAATAGGATTTAGACTAATCTTATATTCGATAGCTTTATACATTTCGGTTTCAAAATCGTTGAATAATGTTTCTTTGTCATAGTCGTGAAAACTATCTACAATTTCATCGGCAAATCTTACGAAGCCATAAATGTTGTAGATGTCCTGACGGATAGAATCGGATAACATTTTAGATGCTAAAGAAAATGAAGTACTGTAAGAGTTGGTAACAAGCTTGCTACAACTATAAGAAACGGAGTCAAATAAAGCTTTCATCAGTTCGATTTTAGTTTAGGTTTAATTTTTCGGATTTAATCCTTCAAATTAATGTTAGGTCTATTATGCAAATAGTAAGATATATTCTCACATCAAACAGTCTGCAATTTTGGTTTACTAGATAGATTAAATTTTGATTCGATTAGTCCAGCTACTAGTTTTCCAGAAATTAATGACGGTGGTACTCCTGGTCCGGGAACTGTAAGTTGACCTGTAAAAAACAAGTTTTGTACTTTTTTGCTTTTTAACTTAGGTCTTAGAAATGCGGTCTGTAATAACGTGTTTGCCATTCCATAAGCATTTCCTTTATACGAATTATATTCTTTTATAAAGTCTTTTACGCAAAAAGACTCTTTAAATATAATACTATTTTGAACATTTTGTTCGGTTAAATTCTCAAACCGAGTTATAATTTTATTAAAATAGGTCTCTCTTAGTTCAGGTGTGTCTTCAATGCCGGGAGCTAAAGGAATTAAGAAAAAACCATTTTCTTTTCCTTCTGGAGCCGAACCTGAATCTGTAACAGAAGTGAAATTAGCATAAAAAAGAGGCTCATCAGGCCATTTAGGCTCATCATAAATATCTTTTGCGTGTAAATCAAAATCTGTATCAAAGAATAAATTATGATGGTGTATGTTTATTAATTTTTTATCAAATCCTACATAAAACAGAAGAGAAGAAGGAGCAAACGTTTTTCGTTCCCAATAAGATTCGGAATACTGTCGATACTTCTGATCTAATAAGGTTTCACCGTGATGATAGTCTGCACCGCACAGAACAATATCTGCTTTAATTTCAGAATTGTCTACTATAATTCCTTTGGCAATGCCGTTCTCAACTAAAATTTTATCAACCGGAGCGTTCGTGAAAAACTGAACTCCTAATGATTCGGCTAATTTTTTCATCCCCAAAATAACTTGATACATTCCTCCTTTTGGGTGCCAAGTTCCTAATCCAAAATCTGCATAATTCATAAAACTATAAAAAGCAGGAGTATCGCTTGGTTTTGCTCCAAGAAATAAAACCGGAAATTCCAGAATCTGAATTAACTTTTTATTCTTAAACTCTTTTCTTACTTCTCTGGATATAGTACTAAAAAATTGGCCTATTTTTTTAATAGTTTCTTTTGTTACTAATTCTATAGGAGAAACACCGGGTCGATATACTAACTCTTTAATCGCTATATCATAATTACTTTTAGCAGCGGATATAAACTTTTTTAATTTATCAGAACTTCCTTTTTCTTCTTTTTCGAAAGCAGCATAGATTTTTTCTAGGGTATCTTCTATAGTAATACTTTCCTTATCTTCAAAGAATACCTTATACGCAGGATTTAATTTGTCCAATGCATAAAATTCAGAAGCCGAAGTATCGAAATCATTAAAAAATTTCTCAAATACATCTGGCATCCAATACCAAGATGGACCAATATCAAATGTAAAACCTTCTTTTTTTAATTGTCTCGCTCTACCACCAACAGTATCATTTTTTTCATAGATACTAACATCATACCCTAGTTTTGCCAGGTAACAAGAGGCAGAAAGGGATGAAAAGCCAGAACCGATGATTACTACTTTTTTATGTGACATAAGGTTTATTTAGAAATCTACTATAATTCTTTGATAAGATCAGTTATGGATGAAAAATAACGATGGTTAGGTCCACTGTTACCAGTAATATGCATAGTTTGTTTACCAAGCATCCAGAATTCACTTTCTCGTTTGGAGCACACTATTTCATCAAATTTCTGAACATATTCACCTATCTTATCTTTTTCTGGTCTTACAGTAAAATACGAAAGGAAAACGGTATTTTCATGAAACGATAGCATATTAGGTAAACTATCCAGAGGTATACTTGGTCCTAGATAAATTGCTTTATATCCTTTTAATAAGATTTCATAATTTATGTATAACAAACCTAATTCGTGTATTTCGTTTTCTGGCAAATATAAGATAAATGCTTTATCAGTTTTTGTAGATTTAGAATACTGAAGTTTTTCTATATTTATTAATAGTTTTTGTTTGATAAGATTTGTTATAAAGTGTTCGTGAGAAGGGCTAATAGTATTTGTTTGCCACAACAATCCTATCTCCGTTAGGAGAGGAATAAAGACATCAGTAAAAATTTGTCTAAATGTCCTTTTTTCTGCCAATTGCTCATATGTGCCTAGGAACAACTGTAAATCGTAATTAAGCATGGATATTTTCAGTGAGTTAATTGCTTGATTTTTAGTGCTATTGTCAGATACTATTCTTCTTACATATTCATCAATCTCTTCGTTATTAAGCTTAGAAACTCTAGAGATTTTATAACCACTATTAACAAGATATGTAACATTCAATAACTTCTGTAGGCTTTTTAGACTATAAGTACGTATATTCGTTTCAGTACGATCAGGGGATAATAGATTATATCTTTTTTCCCATATCCTGATAGTATGTGCTTTTACTCCACATAGATTTTCAAGATCCTTAATACTAAAATTTTGTTTAATATTGTTCACTTTTTTTCGATAATAGTTAAACAAATTTAAACAAAAACTAAGAGTTTGCTGCTTAGTACTTGTTAAAATATCAAAGATAATTGTTAAAAATATTTAGAAAGTAAGAGTGAGAAAGGTAAAAAAAATATTCGTAAACAGAGTTACTGCTTTTAAATATTCAATATTAACAATCAGAAACATTACTTTTTATAAACCTAATAGCTTTACGAATATGTACTTCTACAGTCCTTGAAGAAATTCCTAATAGTTGTGCAATCTCTTTATTTCTTTTTTGTTCGAATCGACTTAGTCTGAAAACTTCTTTACATTTTGCAGGAAGTAGTTCTATGTTTTTTTCTATTTTTATAAAATTAGATGTCGGTTGATCTTCTTCTGTAGTAACATATGTATGATATAGTGTTTCGAACTTTAGGTCTTGAAGCAGATCTAATTGTTTCTTTTCTTTTCGAAGATGCATCAAAAACTCATTATGACAAGCCCTAAAGAGGTAACTTTTTAAGGAAGTCTTAATCTTTAAACTCTCTTTTTTTTCCCAAATACGTAGCATTACGTTTTGAACTAAATCTTTGGATAAATCCATATCATTAGATAATTTGCATACATAGTTACATAACCAACCATTATATGTGTGAAATACAATTTTGTAACACTGTTGATCTCCAGTGTTTAATCCTTTAATGAGTTGTTTTTCAGTAATTTTAAATTCTTGCCCCATAGCATTTAATTAGTTATAAACTTGAATTACTATTATGTTATTATCGGTATTGTTTTGTGCTGGACAAATGTATTTCGAGATGAGATTTTTTTTAGTAAATTGAGGTGTGTAAAAGGTGTATAATAGGGTAGGTATGATGTGTGTAAAAAGAGTGTTCGCTTTTGATTGTAAGTGAGTTAGGTGTGCGTGATACCTTTTCTTTAATTTTATCATAAAATAAATTGCCTGGTTCTTTATTTTTAATGATCGGGCTTAAGAATATTTTCAAATGAGTTTTATAACTATAATAGGTATTGATGTTTTCGGGAGCAGAATAAAAAAAATACTTTTCTTCTTATTTCTTTTTTTTACAGGGATAATTAGCTTAGCCCAAGAGGCTGATGATTTAACCAGATTTAATGAATTGGTTAAAAATGCACCCGATAGAGGTTATAACGGGGCGAATAAAAAGTTTCACGCTTTACTACAGCTTTCCGAAAAACTGAACTTCCCGGAAAAAAAATGTAAGTATTTGGCACTAATAATGGCAGATCATTACTATAATCTCGAAACCAGAAACGATAGCTGTCTATATTATTTAGAAAAGGTAAAACAACAAGTAGCCATTCATGAAAAATCAATGTCTATAACCGAAAGAGTAGATATGTATCGAAGAATTGGTTTTATAGAAGCTGCGTTTTTTGGGTATAATGTCAATGTAGTTGATTACTATGGAAAAGCTTATGATTTGGCATTATCTATACAAGATGAAAAAGATATTTTTTATATAAAAAATCATATAGCCGAGTTGATTGTCCTTCGTGGTGATAATAAGCTGGATCAGATAAATGAGGTGATTACAGATTTAGAAAATGCATTACAAGTCTACCCCAAAAATGTTTATAGATTTGTCTCTTATAATGCTTTGGCACAGTTGTATTTTGCGAAAAATGATTTGACTTCTGCCAAGATTTGGATAGATAAAACATTAAACAGTAAATCGGCGATAGATGCATCGCCAGAATGGTATGATAGATATAAATACTGGGAAGCACAGAACCTACTTAGTTATTATTTTTATAAACAAGGTGAGGTGTACAAGGCTATAGATATATTAAATGCTGCTACAAACTCTTTTGATTCTTTTTCTGGTCAAGACAATGACTTCACTCTTATGTATTATCATTATTTCTTATACTATAGTCAACTTGGGGATATAGAAAAAGCGCTTTCATATATTACAAAAGCATGTGATAGTCCTCTGTCTATTTATGAGAAAATATTTTATAGAGATCAGATGGTACGGTTTTTATACAAAATAGGTAATCATAGCTTAGCCAAAAAGGTAAATCAGGAAAAATTAAAATTACTATCCCAAATTACTGTTTCGGATTCTAATATGTTTTCTAAATTTCTAATCAATGAGCTTCAAAAGAAAGATCTGGAAGTAGCACAGAATGTGTTAACGAATACCAACCTTCAGTTAAAAGAAAAAAATATTACCAAAACTAATCAGGTACTTTGGTTAACAATTGCTTTGATTTTAGTTTTGATTGCCATACTTATCTATGTTTTTGTAAAAAGAGGAAAGAAAAAAGATAAGACTATTGTTGATTTAAGACTTAGAGAATCTAGAGTTTTAGAAGAGTTAGTTGCTCAAAGAGAAAATGAATTGCAATTGGTAGCACTTAAAGTGACTAATAAATTGAGTGTTTTAAAAGAATTAAAGGAAGAGATAGAAAAAATAACACAGATTACTCCAGAGGTCAATACATTAAGAACAAAAGTAAACACACTAATTTCTTCTGGAACAGAGTTAGCAGAGGTTTCAGATCGGTTACAAACTCAGTATCCAGGTATATGTTATAACCTAAAGGAATCACATCCCGATTTATCCGAAACAGAGGTTAAATATTGTTTACTCACCAAGTTGAACTTATCCTTAAAAGAAACTGCCAATATATTAATGGTGTCTCCGGATACTGTGAAACACTCCAGAAGTCGTATCAAACGAAAAATGAAAATACCCAAAGAACTTTCTTTAAAAAACTATATGGATCAGATTTCTAATGAAAAAAGAATAGTCGCCTAGTTGTTTTCATAGTTTGTGGTGAAATATTGTATAATAAACAATGGGTAAAGCCTGTGCTTAAATTATAAGTAGGAGTACTTTTTTTGTTGTGATTTATAAATATTACTTTTTTTTCTTTCTTTTTCGTTACCTCTCAACCATTTGTTCTATCTGGGTTAACATAAATTCTAGCCACCCTTCTGAAAAGATTTTTATAAAAAAAATAAAATTAGAGTACGTAGTTTTTGTGATAACTACATCATAGATACAGAAAATGAATAACGTATTAGATTTTTAACTAGTACTTGTGATCATTAACTGATATGATAACTAAAGTTTATATCGCTTTACATTGACAAAATGTACAAAAAACTCAACGAGCTACAAATGTAAGTGAATCATATTGTCTAAAGAAACAAGTGTGCGCCGCGCTAAGAAATCCTAATACTATTTTTCATAAGGAGGTATCCGAAAATCCTTTGTCTAGAGTAGGAATTACAAATTATCTAATTTTTAAAAACTATGAAAAATTTAAAACGCTATTACTTAATAGCTATCACATTAACTGTCTTTTTAGGATCGTGTGAAAAAGAAAACGTTGCTGATCAGGTAGCAATCGAAGAAAGTAATGAACTAGAAGCGGATATCACATCTTCTGATACAATGAGTAAAAGTTTTATGATCAGCGAGGATGGCAAACTAATATCTGAAGAAGAATATTTAAAGCAATTTAAACAGAAAAGCAATTCATTTGCGAAATCGTCAGATGTATATTCGTATAATATTCCATCATCAGACTTGGATAAATTAGGGATGAGACATGCCGATGGAAGGGCAGTGATGGATCGCTATAAAAGAAATCAAGCTTGGTTAAATTATCCAAATGTTAACATATATGGTTTATTAGTAGGGTGTAGACCTTATGGAAACAGCGTTGTTTGTAGTGGTGGTGATCAACCTGCAAAATGGCATATGAAAAGAGATGTAGTGGGAGAACCGTTTATGCGAAGTTTGGGACACCCTGTAGGAGGTGACATTGTGGAAAGAAAAGCGAGACCAGATCAAGCTGTCTATTTAGGTGGGGTAAAGTTTTTTGAACACAAAAGTTCTACAAATAAGAGTGTTACGAATACATTTACTACAGGTAGTAAAATTGGTTTTACAGCTTCTGCAGAGTTTTTTGGCATAACTACAGGGTTTACCTCAGAAATTAATTTGACCCATGCTAATGCAGTCACAAATGGTACAACTGAAGATAAAACAACTTCTGTTCCTTTTACAGACGGTGATTTTGTTCCTGCAGGACAAAGGTGTGATTTTCAGCTTATGGCAGAACCAGTCCAAACTGTACAACGATATAGAGTAAATATTACGGTAAAAGGACGTGCATTTGTAAGATTTAAACAAACCTTTACCGATGCACCACCAAATTACCGCGTAAGAGATGAAGCGGATGGTGCGAAATACGCATTTCCTGATAAAGAAAGAAATGGTATTACATCAGAATTTGAAGTAGCTAACCCGCAATTTAGATATAGTATAAGAAGATTCAATTGTAAACCTTTATAACATAAGATTAGGATTAACAATATAAAAGAGCTGTTTTGTCATCTCGATTTTGAACAGAACGAATTGATGAACAGCTCTTTTCTTTAAAATTAATAAACAGTTTTTATTTAAACCTTTAATTCTATGAAAACGAATAAAATAATATCGATCAGTGTCGTTAGTATTATGTTTTTTGCACTTGTAGTTTGTATAATTCAATTATTAAGCCTTAAACAATCACTAGATAGCGCAGCAACAAAAATTAATGAACTAGAAAATATTCCTCAACAAACAACAAGTTTAGCTAAAACTGCTGAGGAGAATACATTATTACCACCTGCTCCGGCAATTACGCTACAAGATCATAATGGTCAAGAAATAGAGTTAAACAACTTATCCTCTGAAAAGAAAAAATTATTGGTATTTACTAGCGAAGGTTGTGATTATTGTGAAAATTTTTATCCCGAATTAGATGCCTTTTCACAACAATATGAAAATTTCGAAGTGATAGTGGTGAAATATGGTACAACCATAGATGAGAATAGACAAACAATGGAAGAAAAAGGATATAATTTTAAATTGTTGTCTGGAAACGAACAAACCTTTGCAGAATATAAAGTACAGGCAACTCCATCAACCTATTTGTTAAATGAGGATAATCATATTATGGAAATCGCCTATCTGGAAACAAAAGCAGATATCGAGGAATGGGTTTTTGCTATTTAAAAATGATGTTTCACCGCAATACTTATAAAATACAATTCTAATAAAACTTTATGTTTTAACCTCTTTCAGTGACCCCAAATCTGATTGAGGTTTTTTTGCGTTTTAGAATAGGAAGAAACCAGAAACATTTGTTCTCAAAAAAAGCATTGCCTTACGGATATGTACCTCCACTGTTTTAGGAGAAATCCCCAGTAATTCGGCAATCTCTTTATGCTTTTTTCGTTCTAAACGGCTTAACTTAAACACTTTTTTACACTTAGATGGTAGTTTTTCAATAGCCTTTTCAATTTTTTGCCAATCGGCTTCTAGTTGTTCTTTTTCTTCTAAAGAATGAATGTTCAACAAGGTTTCCCATTTTAAAGTATCCAACGCGTCGATTTCTTTTTTTTGTTGGCGAACATACATCAAAAATTCATTGTGACAGCTTTTAAAAAGATAACTTCTTAATGAAGTATTAATGGTGAACTTGGTTTTCTTTTCCCATAATCGCATAAAAACATTTTGAACTAAATCCTCAGCTAACGTCCTATCATGAATTAGTTTGTATACGTAGTTGGTTAATTCATTAAAGTGATTTGTAAACACAACTTTGTAGGCAGTATGATTACCAATGGAGAGTTGTTTTATAAGCTCATTGTCGATATGTAAAACTTTGTTTGTCATACGTATAATCTCTTGCTAATGTAAAAAAAAATAAATTTAGTGAAGAATTTGATTTGTCTAAACCAATTTGAATAGTGGTAAAATGAAGTTCTTCCATAGAATAAAAGAACAAATATTAACGTATGAGATATTTTTTTTCAATATGAGTAAGGGATTTTAAGTTTTTCTGCATCATGTAAGTAGGGAAGATTAAAAAAGAAGAATATATTGATGAAAAGTTACTTAGGGCTCATAGAAAAATATTTAGAGGATAAGATTTCTCCTGAAGAAAGAGAAATACTAAAGTCTTGGGTGTCAGAGAATGAGGAACATAAAAATATTTTTACTAAAGAAGTAGCAGAATGGAGTGCAGCTAAAAAAGAGATTTCTGTAGATTCACATAAAGCCTATGATCGTTTTGTAAGCACCATTCAAAAAGAAGAACATAAAAAAGGTAAAGTTCGTTCATTGCAATCATGGAAAAGAGTGATGCAATACGCCGCTATACTTGTAGGTGTTTTAGTTATAACATATTATGCAGTCAAATCTAATCCAGTAGTTATAACAAATGATAATAATATTGTAACCACAGAATCTTTAGAAGAAGATAAAATTAAAATAATACAAGAAGATGGTACAATAACGTATCTTGATTTTGATGATAAGACGGATATAATCAATGCTAAAGGTAAGCTCATCGGAAAAAAAGATAGAGATAAGTTAATAGTATCCAATACTAAAAATGGTGAAGAAATAGAGTACTTAGAAATATCCATTCCCAAAGGAAAAATATTCCAATTAAGCTTATCTGATGGAACTAAAGTTTGGTTAAACGCAGCTAGTACGCTTAAGTTTCCTAAAAACTTTGTAGCATCAGAATCTAATAGAGTAGTACACTTACAAGGAGAAGCTTTTTTTGATGTAACTACTAATAAAACGCAGCCTTTTATAGTAAACACAGCAAGTATAGATGTGGAAGTATTAGGGACACAGTTTAATGTTTCTTCTTATCAAGAAGATGCTACTGTAAAAACTACTTTGGTAGAAGGATCTGTAGCAATAATTGATTCAGAAGATCAAAACAAACTGTCAACATTGGTTCCTAATGATCAGGCAGTATATACAAAACAGAATAAAGGTTTAGATCAAAAGAAGGTGAATACGGAAATATACACTGCGTGGATGTATAGAAAAATGACCATACAAGATGAATCTTTTGCCTCCGTAATAAAAAGATTAGAAAGAACCTATGATATAGAAATTATAAATACGAATGATAGATTAAATAAGACAAGATTTACCGGAGAATTTGATGTAGAAAATGTAAGACAGATTCTAAACGTATTTTCAGAAACTATAGATTTTACCTACACTATAGAGAATAAACGAATTGTTATCGCCCCCTAAGTAAGAGACAATGGTCAAGATTGGTTTGCTGAAGACTGCTAATGCCTAATTATTTAAAGTCTTCAGCAGACTGGTTTTGACATTAATGTTATATCAATCGTAAAAAAAAAGGAAGTGCTGCAACACTTCCCCTTACGGTCTGATTATTATTTAACTGAGTACTAACAACCAAACTTTTCAAAATTATGAAAAAAAAGGGTAACCGTACGCTATTTTCACACTTGGCGCACAAATCAATCGTATTAAGAATGAGGCTTACACTAGTTTTATTTTGTTTTTCCATCTTACAGATGATGGCAACATCCAGCTTTTCGCAGGGTAAAATAGAACTGAATTTAAAACAAGCAACAATTGCTGAAGCATTAGAAGAGATTAAAAGTCAAACTTCCTATAAGTTCTTCTATATTAATGATGAGGTCAATCTGAATCAAAAGACCTCGATTAGGGTTAAAAAAGAAACTATAAATAGAGTTTTGTCAATTCTTTTTGAGAATACAGATATTTCGTATTCAATTATCGGAAAGCAAGTTGTACTAAAAAAAGCACCGTTTACTAAAGAAAAACTAAAGGTTATTCGTGAAGTAAAAGGGAATGTTAAAGACTCTAATGGAAGTCCACTTCCAGGAGCAAATATTGTAGTAAAAGGCACTACTATTGGTGCTCAAACGGATTTTGAGGGAAATTTTACAATCAATATGCCAGATGACAATAATATATTGGTTATCTCTTATATTGGTTTTGAAACAAAAGAAGTTGATGTTACTGGAAAAGATTTTATTACGGTAACCTTAAAAGATGCATCTGCACAGTTAGACGATGTGGTGATTGTAGGATCCAGAAATCCTAGTCGTACGGCTACAGAAACAGCGGTTCCTATTGATGTAATTGATATTACGCAAATAGCTACACAAGGTCCGCAGACTTCGGTAAATGAAATTCTTAATTATGTAGCTCCTTCATTTACTTCGCAGACGCAAACCGTTTCTGATGGAACAGACCATATAGATCCGGCATCATTACGTGGATTAGGACCTGACCAGGTATTGGTATTGATTAACGGAAAAAGAAGACATAACACGGCATTAGTAAATGTAAACGGAACGGTAGGTGCAGGAAGTGTTGGTACAGATTTAAATGCTATTCCAACGGCGGCAATCCAGCGGATAGAAGTATTAAGAGATGGAGCAGCAGCGCAATATGGTTCTGATGCAATTGCTGGTGTGATCAACATTGTGTTGAAAAAGGGAACAAATAAATTAGATCTTACATTAACTACAGGAGCTAATTTTAGCAAAAATTCTAATCAGTTTGATGGAGGAAGTGATGGCGAAAAGGTAGTATTGGATGTGAACTATGGATTACCAATAGGAGAGAATGGTGGATATATCAATTTTACAGGATCCTTATCCACGAGAGAACCTGCACTGCGTAATCGAGATTATCAAGGTGATATTTTTAGAGGGTTTCATGGAGCAGAACGAGTATTTGCAGCTGGCGGCGGAAATGTAGCAGAAATGACTTTAGCTGATTATCAAACAGCTTCACAAAATATTTCATATATAGATCAGGTAACCAGAGATCAGATAGCTGCTTTGGATGTTACAGATCCTGCAGATATAGATACATTTAGAGGTTTATTAGATTTTGATGCAGATGAAGACGAATTGTCTGCACGTGGATTAACACGTACAGATTTTAGATTTAAAGTCGGTACTGCTAAGTTGAGAGAAGGAAAATTCTTTGCTAATATGTCAATTCCATTAGGAGAAGATGCAGAATTCTACAGTTTTGGAGGAATTAGCTATAGAGAAGGGCTCGCTTCTGGTTTTTATAGAAGACCAGCACAAGGAGATGGTAGGGCTAATACACCAGCTTTTCCAAACGGATTCTTACCTAACATAGGAACGGATATCGTAGATAAATCTATTGCTATGGGAATCAAAGGAAAAGTAAAAGACTGGAATGTGGATTTCTCCAATACATATGGAATTAACATCTTTGATATTACCGTTGGTAATTCTAGTAATGGAACTTTAGGAGTGGCAACACCCAGAAGTTTTGATGCTGGAGCTTTGAGTTTTATGCAGAATACAACCAATCTGGATATTGGTAGATTTTATGAAGATATTTTTAGTGGATTGAATGTGGCAATGGGTGCAGAGTATAAAGTAGAAAATTATACAATTACCGCAGGTGAAGAAGCGTCTTATACTAGTTATGATATCAATGGCAATATTGTGACTAGTACAACGCCTGATACAGATCTAGTACGGAATAATTTTACAGGAGCCGTGCTCGGTGGAGGGTCACAGGTATTTAGAGGATATGATCCTAATAATGAAACGGATGAATATAGAAACAGTATTGCAGGATATATTGATCTGGAAGCTGATTTTACAGAAAAATGGTTAGTAAGTCTTGCGGGGCGATATGAAAACTTCTCTGATTTTGGAGATACGTTTAATTACAAACTGGCAACACGTTATAAAGTGACTGAAAAATTTTCTGTTCGTGGAGCAAATAGTACAGGATTTAGAGCGCCTTCATTGCATCAACAATTCTTTAGCAGAACCAGTACAGTTTTTGTAGATAATCAACCTTTTGAACAAGGAACTTTTACTAATAATAGTAGGGCAGCAGCATTAATTGGGATAGCTCAACTAAAAGAAGAAACCTCTAGTAGCTTTAGTTTAGGCCTTACTGCCAAAATTCAGAATTTTACAATTACAGCAGATGCGTATTTGATTAGCATTGATGATAGAATTGTATATAGTGGAAGTTTTGGAAATGGAGGAGATCCTGAGTTAACCCAGATATTCGAAGATGCCGGGGCTACAAGTGCTAGATTCTTTGTCAATGCTATAGATACTAAATCTCAGGGTATCGATGTAGTTATTTCTCATAAAGCAAATTTTGGAGAAGATATGGTACTTAAAAATGACCTTTCTGCAACATTTGCCAAGACCGAAGTAGAAGAAATTCGTGTTCCTGAAAGGATTGCTAGTGCTGGTCAAAGTGTTAATTTCTTTGATGGACAGGAAGAGGCATTCCTAACGCTTGCACAACCAAGAACTAAACTGAGTTTAACGAATGTTTTATCTTTTGGGAGATATGATATTTTATTAAGAAATGTATTCTTTGGAGAAGTGACTGATCCTGATGATTTTAATGGAGATCCAAGAGTAGATGGGACTGTGGTGAGTGATGATGCCGTGTATGGAGGAAAAGTCGTTACAGATCTTTCTTTTTCAGCAAAATTGCTAGAAAATCTTAATGTAACTATTGGAGCTAATAATTTGTTAGATGTGTATCCCGATGAGAATAGAGAAGGAGGAACGGCTGGTGATCAGTTTGTGTATTCCAGAAGGACTTCGCAGTTCGGATATTCTGGTAGATTTTTATTTGCAAGAGTCAATTTTAGCCTTTAGTTTAGTTAGTTTTGTATATTAAAACGGGCAAAGATCAAAAAACATCTTTGCCCGTTTTTCCAATAGTACTATTCAAAATAATCCATAGGATTTAATCTTTTTCCATTATGTTTTACTTCATAATGAAGATGAGGTCCAGTAGAAAGTCCAGTATTTCCGCTAAAACCTATAACCTGACCTTTTTGGACTTGTTGATCTTTCTTTATATTGAAATTTTCCAGATGCGCATACCAAGTTTCGTAACCATCGGCGTGAGAAATGACGATTAGGTTTCCCCAATCACCTTGGCTTTCAGCAAGCGTAATAGTCCCATTTGCAGTGGCAATAATTGGAGTCCCTATTTTTGCTCTAATATCGATACCACCGTGGAATTCTTTCTTTTTTCGTACCGGATGGTTAAAGTTTTTACCATAAGCAGCTGTGATATCATCTTTTGATCCATTTTGGATTGGGAAAACAGAAGGAGGGGTTTCTATGATTATTTCTTCTGTCAATACTTGTTCTAGAATATGATTATTAGATGTAGGTTTTACAAATGCCATAAAAAGTATTGCCAGAACGGGAATGAGCAAAATGTATCGGATAAGATTTTTTTGATTAGAATTTGTTTTTGTGATCATGTCTATTCGTTTTTTGATTAATGAATGATTGAAGTAACTATGTAATTGTATGTTTTGTTTTGCTCCTAGATTTTTTGCCAGGAGTTCTAAATAATTTGATTTTTTGAATTGACTGTTAATTACATATTGATCTGCTTGATACTCGTGAATTGACTTGATAGATTTTCTGAATAAATATGAAAATGGATTAAACCAGAATACAACCAGGTATATTTCTATTATTATTAGATCGATGGTATGACCAAGTTTTATATGTACTTTCTCATGCTCTAAGATCGATGGATGGATTTCATTGATTTTATCTTTTGGAATGAAAATCCAACGAAAACAAGAGAATATACTCTGTATGTCCGCAGCAATAAAGCAAACTCCATCTTTAATGAAGGTTTCGGATTTTTTCTTTAGCTTGTATAGTTGTGTAATGGATAATAGTAGTTTTAGTAGACAGACAAACATACCGATACTATAAACAAACGATAGTAAACGAATTGGATTCCAATCTTTTTCGGAAGGTTCAGAAGGTTCCAAAGAGACTTCTTGAGTTGGATTCTTTATGAGTAAAATATCATCAAAATCTGGTATGATAAGAGCTTGATTTGCAATTTGAATTTCTATCTGATTTAAGAAAGGAAGGCATAGTGATATTGGCAATAGAAGCAATAATAATGTTCTATTGATTTTGTGAAAAGTTAATTTTCTAAAGAAAACATAATACAAACTGTATAAAACAGCTAAACAGATACTTGCCTGTACAAGGTGTATGAAAAAATTATTCATCTTCTTTTTTTAGTTTATCTATTTTTTCTTGAATAAGCAGTTTCATTTTTTCTAATTCACTCACATTTAAATCTTCATCATTTGTGAAAAACATGGCAAACTTACTTATGGATCCACTAAAGAAGTTTTTGACAACTCCTTTAAAATGGTTTTTGAAATAGATTTCCTTGGATATAAGTGGATAATACTCTTTTATTCTTCCATAAGTAGTAAAGCTTATAAACTTTTTGGTGACCAAAGTTCTAATTACAGTTGATATAGTGGTGTAGGCAGGTCGTGGTTCAGGAAATTGTTCTACAATATTTTTTAGAAATGCTTTTTCAAGCTTCCACAAGTATCTCATAATCTGCTCTTCTGCCTTTGTTAAATCTTTCATATGGCAAATATAACTATATTTTTAGTAATATAACTATAAAAATAGTAATATAACTATTCTTGTAGTAATTAATGTGCTGTAGATAGCCTAACTATTAGCTTTTTAATATGATTAAGAAGGTTTATGTGTAGGTTGTTGATGTAAGAAGTGTTCTATCTGTAATCATTCCTTCTACCGATAATGATGAAGATTAGTTTTTGTAAGCTTTCCCGAATCTAATACGATAAAGGGTTTTATGTTACAATGTTTTTTTAACAACAACTTAACTCGTTCTTAAGGAGTTGTATTCGAACAAAAGAGAAAGTAACTTGGAATACATTTTACAAAGTTTAGACTATCCGGAATTATCTTTTAACATAAAAATCTAGAAATGTTAGATATACTTGTTGTTTTTCAACGTGTTTTGGTTGGGTTAAGTTTTAAATAAATATCAAAACTAATTATTGTAAATGACAGACATTAAATATATTATTGAGTTCCTTCAAGAATTATCAGCTATTATTAATGATTTTGTAATTAATTTTAAAGAATTATATGTCCATACAGAATTAGTTAATAGAAAACATTCTAAAAAAATACGTCTTACTTTTGTAACTGATCAAGAAATGAAAGAGTACTTTGTTTATAAACTTAATCGTAGGATAAAACAATGTAAATGATTACAGAACTCTAAATTGATTATGTTGTTAATTATCTTTTTTATTCTTCATAATCAACCCTTGATGTAAAAGTTTTTTTAATATTGATTCGAAGGAATTCGAACGCTATTTAAAATATGATGTCAAGTCATAGTTAATTGATAAAATAGAAGGAAAGATAGTGTAAGGTGTTCTTGAAGGAGCAAGAAGAATTCTATAACTTAATCCTAAAATTGAACGATATACAATTTTTTCAATTAATTAGGTTCAACTTCTTTTTCTAATATATCTTTTAATTTATCCATGGTAATGGGTTTTACAATATAATTACTTACTGCTTCATATGATTTTGCTTTCAAAATATCTTTTGGATCAACAGATGAAGAAACGATATATATATGAACTTTTTTGGAGACTGGGATATTAATAAATTCATCTAAAAATTGCCATCCATCCAAGATGGGCATATTAAGGTCTAATAGAATAATATCAGGTAATTTTTCATTTGCAGATATAATAGATTTTAAAGAATCTAATGCTTCCTGACCATCGTTGTAAATTAGGAAACTTTTGCAAAAATCAACTAATTCCATCGCTCTTTTTATGCCATAGATAAATATTTGATCATCATCAATAATGCAAGCTAAATCAATGTTTTTCATACTTCATATACACTTTAAAAATTGTACCTTTATTAACTTCACTTTCTACTTCAATCTTACCTCCTAAAGCTTCAACTTGGTTCTTAGTAATGAACAAACCGATACCTCTAGAATCCTTATTTCTATGAAATGTTTTATACATTCCAAAAAGTTTTTCTCTATGTTTCTTGAGATCAATTCCTAAACCATTATCTTCAAAAGATATTATAACAAATTTTTTGTTCAAACTAGTGCTTACATTGATATAGCTCTCTCTACTTTCACAACAATATTTTATACCATTTGTTAGGAAATTAAGTATAATACTGTCTAAATAAGCATCAATTCCTAAAATCATAATATCCTTATCCACTTTGTTATTGATAGCAACTCCAGAGTCCTTTGCTTTTATCCAAATTCCGTTGATAATTTTATTTATCCGCTTATGTAAATTAATTGATTTTAGATCAAGCTTATTTTTGCTATTAAGTATAACAACTTGATTAAGGTGATTTATCGTGTCGGTTAAATTATTGGACGCGGATCGTAAAAGACTAATTATTTCATGTTTAGATTCGATAGGTTTTTCATTACAATATATATCCAATAACATCCCAAAATTACCTGAATGAGATTTTAGATTATGAGATACAATATGAGCAAAATTTTGAAGTCTTCTATTTTGATTATTAGCAACATCAAGTAGATTTTTTATCTCTTTCTCAATTTTTTTAATATTACTAATATCTGCTGCGACAGATAAATATCCAATAATCTTTTCGTTTTCTTTTATAGCTGTTGTTGTAACTTGTACGGGAAATTCTATTCCGCTCTTCTTTACATAAGTCCATTCTCTAGTTTCATAGTTTTGAATGTTTGGCAAAAAAGTAAAAACTCCAAAATCGACAACATTTTTGTTAAAGTCTGCAGCTAATTCTTTACTGCGATTTAAGATCTCTTTTTCATTATGAAGAATTAGAATGTTTTCTTTCCCTATAATGTTAACTCTATTGTAGCCAAGAAGGTTTTCCGCTCCTTTATTAAAAGTTCTAATGATGCCATCAACATCAGTCCCAATAATACTTACTTGAGAACTAGCTTCTAGAATTCCTTCTAATTGAGTTAATGTGTTTTTTAATTTTTCTCTAGCATAAACACGTGGAGTAATATCCGAGATCTGAGCAATAAAATGAAGAGGTTTATTGTTCTCATCTTTCATAATTGAAACAGATAAGATTACATAAACATCTTTTCCACTTTTATGGATGTATCTTTTTTCAATATGACAAAATGATATTTCGTTGGAAATCATTTTTTGAATAAAATCAAGATCCTTTCTTAAGTCGTCCTTGTGGGTAATCTC
Organism: Aquimarina sp. BL5; assembly: GCF_003443675.1. Lineage (NCBI taxonomy): Bacteria > Pseudomonadati > Bacteroidota > Flavobacteriia > Flavobacteriales > Flavobacteriaceae > Aquimarina > Aquimarina sp. BL5. The sequence continues at coordinate 5,335,832 of NZ_CP031963.1, forward strand.
TTGAAAGCTTAGTGATTTTAATTCTTTTTGTGTATATCCTAACATAGTAGATAGGCTATTATTCACTTCTAACCACGTTCCATCTAATCCGACGACAGCCATTCCTATTGCTGCATTTTCAAAATTTTCTCTAAATTTTTTTTCACTTAGTTTTAGTTGATTTTCTATCTTTTTGGCTTTAGTAATATCTTCTGTGAGCATAATAATCCCACCAACTTTATTATTACTTTTATACCAGGGGTGTAATTTCCAAGATAACCATTGGATGGTTCCATCTGTTCGTTCAAAATGATCTTCATCAGACTCTAAAATTTTACCGTTAATACAATCTTTATGATCTTTTTTCCAACGTTCTCCAATTTCTGGAAAAATATCATAATGAGATTTACCTATAATATTTTCATCTTTGATATTATAATCTTTTAGCCACTTTTTAGAGTGAGCTATGTAGCACATTTTAGTATCAAACATTGCTATTGCTCCTGGTGCTTGCTCTATAAATACTTTGTGTTTTTCTAAATCATTCTTCTGTTTTGTGATTTCTTGTTGGGTCCCTATTACCCATTCAGGTTCGCCTTTAGCATTTACACTCACTATCTTACCCTTGTTCAAAACCCATATCCAAGATCCGTTATTGTGTCTCATCCGAACTTCGCATTCATAAGAAGAGGTTTCTCCTTTAAAATGTTTTTGAAATAATTGATTGGATTTTTCCAAATCTTCAGGATGCATTGACCGAACCCATGTTTTGATAGAAACCGGTTCTAGTTCCAATAAAGTATACCCAAGTGTTTGCGCCCATCTTTCATTAAAAACAGTTTGACCTGTTTGTGCATTCCATTCCCAAATTCCTAAATTAGTACCATCAATAACGTGTTGATATTTTTCTATCTGTTTTCTGAGCTGTAATTCTGTCTTCTTAATTTTGGTAACATCAATATGTGCGCCGATCATTCGAAAAGGTTTGTTATCTGAGTCTCTAATAACAATTCCTTTACAATGAATCCAAATAGTATGCCCTAATCTATGCTGATATCTAACTACTTGGTCATATGGGTGGTTTGGGTTTTTACAGTGTTTTTTAAAGTTTTTTAGTGCTGATTCAAGATCACACTGATTTATAATATTTTGCCAAGCAGAAGCCTTGTGTGGCATTTCTTCAGGGTCATAGCCTAGTGTCGTCCAAAATTTTGGGTTCATCCATTCATTTTCTGGGTTTTTTAAATCCCAAAACCATAATCCATCTAAAGCAAATTGTTGTATAAAATTAAAGATTGACTCGTCTTCTTTTATTAACGAATATAATTCCCTCTTCAAATAGTTTTCTTTGGGTGCCACAGACAAAACTGAGGCAGAAGTTGATTTGTACATATCTTAAATTCACGAGAGGGGTAGGTTTAGTATTCTAAAGTTAACTTTATTTTGGGAATTAATACTATGTAGTTTACATAGTATTTTTGTGGTTTTAAAGTATTTTTACTTGTTTTTAGTTCTTTTGTTACTATCGCAATCTATTAACTCTAATTTTAGTTTATTTAGAAAAACAGTTTAGGCAATTCAAGTTATAGTTATCTTATTTTAGAAGTAATAAAAAGGAAAACAATTTTAAAAAATATCAATACATAGAGTTTTGATTAATTGTTATCTTTAAGTTGGATAAAATATAATTGACTATCAGTGAAGCTATCCACTAAATTTTAAAAGACAATAAATAAAGAGTATAAGAAATTAAAAAGTACCCGGAATGGGAGTCGAACCCACACGCCCTAACGGACACATGGCCCTCAACCATGCCTGTCTACCAATTCCAGCATCCGGGTAAATAAATGAAGATGCCTATTTTACAATATACTGTAAAACTAAAAAAGTACCGTAAGAAATACGATACTTTTTAGTGACCAGTCTGGGGCTCGAACCCAGGACCCTCTCCTTAAAAGGGAGATGCTCTACCAACTGAGCTAACTGGTCATGATACATTAATAGTCAAATATTTTTTAAAGAACTTTCGAATAAATAATCCTAAGATTATAATAATTATTCACTTGTTTGTGACCAGTCTGGGGCTCGAACCCAGGACCCTCTCCTTAAAAGGGAGATGCTCTACCAACTGAGCTAACTGGTCATTCAATTTTTTTCCTTGAATGCGGGTGCAAATATACTATCATTAATTTATTTTTCAAGAAGAATTTAATATAAATTTGCTTTTTATTTTAAATGCCCTTTTTTTTCGGCATAAATAACCTAAAATTTAGTTTATGAATATTATTTTATTGGGATATATGGGATGTGGTAAATCTTCGATTGGCAAGGATTTAGCTTCTAAGTTAGAAATGAAATGTCTGGATCTGGATGATTATATAGAAACTCAAGAAAAGAAATCAATAAATCAAATTTTTGAAGATAAAGGAGAAATATATTTCAGAAAAAAAGAAAATTTATATCTAAAAGAGGCACTAGAAACACAAAATAACACTATAATCTCTCTAGGTGGAGGGACTCCTTGTTTTGTAGGAAATCTGGAGATCATAAAAAATAATGAAAATGCTAAAAGCGTTTATTTAAAAACGTCATTACAGGAATTAGTGAATAGGTTATTTTTAGAAAAAGGAAAACGACCCTTAATAGCCCACGTTTCATCTAAAGATGATCTAAAGGATTTTATTCGGAAACACCTTTTTGAACGTTCATTTTATTATAATCAGGCAGAGTATGTAATTTCTACAGATGATAAAGCTGTTGAAGAAATAGCAACCGAGATAAAGAATACCTTATTCTAGTACTGCAAGATCATTTTTACCGAAAGTTACATTTACATGCTCATGTAAAGAAGTAGATAATGAAATACCTTTAAAATCAGCCTTAATAGGATACTTTTTATGATTTCTATTCACGAGGACCGCTGTTTTAAATCTTGTTAGTGGAACATCTAAAAAATGTTTTACTCCATAAGCTAAAGCAGTTCCCGAATTAAGAACATCATCCGCTAGGATAAGAGACTTATTTTCATACACTGATGAGGTGATCGAAGTTTGAACAGTGTTTTGAGGAGCGGATTTATCCATAGTTACCTTACAAAGCGTTACACTAATACTCGAAATGTCTTCTAAAATCTCTTTTAGTCTTTGAGCAAAAATGTATCCGTTTTCTGCAATACCGGCAATAACGATCTCTTTTTCGTTTACATTAGTTTCATAAATTTGATAAGCTATTCTCTTAATCTTATGCTGAATTTGTTCATGAGTAAGAATGATATTATCTTTAGCTTGCATATGTAAACAGTGTTAATTTTTTTTAATTATTCTCAAAGATAAAAAAGAGTTCGTTATCCATACGCGGAGGAATGGAATTATAACATTTTTCTAATTTTTTAATTTTGAAAGACGAAGAGAATAGCGCTAAATATTCCTTTTTATTTCCGCCAAATGGAGGGCCAGTTTTTTCGAAATCATTCTCAAAAAATAAACCAACTAGTTTTCCGTTAGGTTTTAGTAGTGATTTCATTTTAGAAACATACGCTTTTCTTTGATCAGGTAATAAGGCACAGAAAAATGTTTGTTCTATAATGATATCAAATTGGTCTTGTACGCTAAAGAAATCTTCATACAGTATTTGAGATTTTGGAAAATTAGGTTGCTTTTCTTCAAATTTGTTAAGTGTCTCTTTTACAAAATCTAGAATGTATAGGTTTTTAAATCCCATTTCAAATAAAAGTATTGCTTCGTAAGCATTTCCACATCCCGGAATTAATATTTTAAGGTCTTTGTTATCTAATTGATTAAAATATGATATAATCGGAGGGGATGCATATCCAATATCCCAACCTGTTTGATGTAGTTTGTATTTATTACTCCAGAAATGCGCATCTAATTTCATTCTTCACTATCCTTATCAGTAGGTTCTTCAAACCAATCATCGATATCCCTTCTGTCTTTTTTAGTTGGTCTACCAGTGCCTCTTTTTCTGTAATAGTCTTTGGAGTAGTTTAAAAGATCTAATTTTTGCAACGCTTCCTCAGGAGTAACGTCTTTACGATATATATCGACTAGTTTAGCACCTAGTCGACTTTTTGGTGTGTCCAAAACAACAAGTTCATAGTTAACTTGGTTTTTACGGACGGTAATTTTGTCGGTAGCATATACTTCTCTAGAAGGTTTTACAATGGCTTCGTTTACACGAACTTTACCTTCCTTACAAGCTTTTGTAGCAATACTACGTGTCTTGAAATATCTGATACACCATAAATATTTATCAACTCGCATAAAAAATGATTAAAAAATGCGTTTTATCTCTAATAATAGTTCAGCAAAAGTACAAGAAAATTGTATCTTGCGCCTTCAAAAAAGCAATCAGATGAAAGTAAGAAGATATATTTTTGCCATAGGAGTTGTTATTTCGGCCTTATATGCTTGTAATAATGATGATGATGATGATGGTTTTGTTAGCATTCCACCAAGGGATTTTACAGAACAGCAAGAAGATGAAGAGCCAATAATACAGAGTTACTTAAAGACGCATTTTTTCACTTTAGTAGATAATAGTGCGAACCCTGACTATCAAATCATACAATTTGATACCATTGCTGGTGATAATAGCAGTCAGACTTCTATTTGGGATTCTGGACTTTTGGAATCCAAGACCGTAACCCTTAATGATATAGATTATACATTATATTTTTTGAAGAGAAATAATGGAGCCACATCTGAACGTAAGCCGACCTTTGCAGATTCAGCATTTGTAACGTATAGAGGAGAAATTTTTTATGATAATGTGGATCAAGATGGAGACGGGATTCCTGATAATGCAGATGTAGATGCAGATGGCGATAATGAGCCTGATAATATAAGTGATTCAGAAACCAAAACGGATAGTGATGGAGATGGGATTGCAGATGATGCGGATGTTGATAATAATCCTGACGAACCAGATAGTGATGGAGATGGAATAATTGATGAAAAGGATCAGGTAGATAATAATAATCCAAATCGAAAAGTTTTTGATAGCGCGATTACTCCGGTATGGTTTGATTTAAATAGTGTTGTACCTGGATTTAGAGAAGGAACAATAGAAGTTAGTGGCGCTTCGGGTTTTATGGAGAATCCAGATAACGGTACTGTCGATTATAATATGGATTTTGGTGATTTTACCGTATTTATGCCTTCAGGACTAGCTTATTTCAATGAAATACAAACTGGTATTCCTCAATATTCACCACTTATATTTAGTATTCAGTTATACGGAATGAATCAAACAGATCACGATAGTGATGGTATACCTTCTTATTTAGAAGATTTAGAGGCTGATTCTGATTTAAATGTTGATAGAGATGGTGATGGAGACTCAACAAATGATATTGGTGATAGAAACTTATCTAACGATGATACAGATGGAAGTGTAGTTCCCAATTTTTTTGATATAGATGATGATGGTGATGGAACGCTAACCATGGATGAAGTAACAGTTGATGATGCTAATGAAGATGGTTTTATTGATATAGATTTAGGTGAGATTATCTTTTATGACGATGATGGTGATGGAATACCAAACCATTTAGACCCCGACGATAGTGATCCTAAGAATGACTAGTAATAAAAAAACTCCGGTATTTACCGGAGTTTTTTTATACATATAATCTAAGAAAGAACTTATAAATCTAAAGCTAAACTTACTATAAATTGATTTGGTCTAGAATCTACTCTGATTGTTTGACCTGTATTTTCATCAATTGTTTGAGCTTGATTTTCAGAAATTCCTCTTTCATACCTTAAGTCTATATTAAGACGTCTTATTTGTAGTCCAACTCCAAATTGAAAACCAACAGTAAATTCATTTTTCACTTCACTTAGTCTTATATCTTCTAAGTCATTGTCTACAATGTATTGTAATGAAGGACCACCAAAAATATGTAAAGGTCCTAAAAGGTATACCCCCGCCAGAATAGGTAGATCTAGTTTCTTTATATTGTAATCTAGTTTTCTGTTATCAAGCGAAAATGAGCTGCTATTCTGAGTATATTGTAGTTCTGGTTTTAGATAAAAACTGTCAGTAATATCTCCTCTTAAGAAAACCCCAATGTGATAACCTACACGATCATCAGCATTTTCGGATACTAAATTACTACCAGCGTTGGTAACATCATTGAATTCAATTTTACCATTATCTCCATAATTAAGACCAGCTTTTACACCAAAGTTGATTCCTTTTTCTTGTGCGATAAGTCCGAAGGAGTTAAAAAGAATTAAAAACACTAATACGTTTTTCATTTTAAATGAGTTTTAAAAGATGAATAAATAATTAAATATTTTTGGTGGTTAGTGTTTCCTTTATAACGAAAATGGATTCAGATTATTCTAATGAACATAAAAAAAAGCCTTCCGTAAAAGAACAGAAGGCTGTAATATGTGTTTAATTTAACAAGCAGGATATGTTATTTTCTCTTTATAACTTTTTCTGCAGCATTAATTATAGATTCAGCATTTAATCCATATTTTTCCATTAGTTGATCAGGAGTTCCACTTTCTCCAAAAGTATCATTAGTAGCGATAAATTCTTGTGGAGTAGGATGATTTTGGGCTAATACTCGAGATACACTTTCTCCAAGTCCTCCTAAAAAGTTGTGCTCTTCTGCAGTAACGATGCAGCCTGTCTTTTTAACTGAGTTCAAAATCGCTTCGTTATCAAGAGGCTTAATGGTGTGAATATTTATTACTTCAGCGCTGATACCCTTTTCTTGTAAAGTTTCCGCGGCTAGTAATGCTTCCCATACCAAGTGTCCAGTAGCCACAATTGTAACATCAGTACCCTCTTGTAAGTGAACAGCTTTTCCTATTTCAAATTTTTGATCTTCTGGAGTGAAGTTAGCTACTTTAGGTCTTCCGAAACGTAAGTATACTGGACCTTCGTAATCGGCGATTGCAATAGTAGCTGCTTTGGTTTGATTGTAATCACAAGGATTGATTACGACCATTCCAGGTAACATCTTCATTAATCCAATGTCTTCTAAAATCTGATGTGTAGCACCATCTTCTCCTAATGTTAAACCTGCGTGAGATGCACATATTTTTACATTTTTTCCACTGTATGCAATGGACTGACGTATTTGATCATAAACACGACCTGTAGAAAAATTTGCAAAAGTCCCTGTAAAAGGTATTTTACCACCAATAGTTAATCCTGCAGCGATACCCATCATGTTAGCTTCAGCAATTCCGATCTGAAAAAAACGATCTGGATTATTTGCTATAAAAGCATCCATTTTTAGAGAACCAATAAGATCCGCACAAAGTGCTACAACATTTTCGTTTGTTTTTCCAAGTACTTCAAGACCTGCTCCAAAACCGGAACGAGTGTCATTTTTTCCTGTATCTATATATTTTTTCATGAATATTTTTTTAAGTCATTTCTGTAAAACAGAAATCTCTTTTGTATGCCTTAATAGTCTCCTAAAGTCTCAGGGTTTTGTGCTAGACCTATTTCTAATTGTTCGTCATTTGGAGCTTTACCGTGCCATGCATGGGTGTGCATCATAAAATCTACTCCATGCCCCATAACAGTGTGCATTAGTACACAAACTGGTTTTCCTTTTCCAGTTCTGCTTTTTGCTTCATTTAAACCTTCTAATACAGCTGTAATGTTATTTCCTTCTTTAATTTCCATAACATCCCAACCAAAAGCCTCAAATTTAGCTCTAAGACTACCTAAAGGTAATACGTCATCAGTTGATCCGTCAATTTGTTGCCCATTAAGGTCGATAGTAGAGATAAGATTGTCTACTTTTTTTCCTGAAGCATACATAGCTGCTTCCCAAATCTGTCCTTCTTGTAATTCTCCATCTCCGTGAAGACTATATACAATATGGTTGTCATTATTCAGCTTTTTTGCTTGCGCGGCTCCAATAGCTACAGACATTCCTTGTCCAAGAGATCCTGAAGCAATTCGAATACCCGGAAGACCTTCATGTGTAGTAGGATGTCCCTGAAGTCTACTATTGATTAATCTGAACGTGTTTAACTCTTCCACCGGAAAATACCCACTTCTCGCTAATACACTATAAAAAACTGGAGAAATGTGTCCATTAGACAAGAAAAAAAGATCTTCTTCTTTTCCATCCATATCGAAACCATCTTTTCTTTCTAGAATTTCTTGATAAAGAGCTACAAAAAATTCTGTGCACCCCAGAGAACCACCTGGATGTCCTGAGTTTACTTTGTGAACTTGTCGTAGAATATCTCTACGAACCTGAGTTACAAAATCTTCTAATTGTTGTGTTTTTGGCATTGTAATGCTAATTGGCTTAATGATTAAGGCGCAAAAATACAGGTTTTGATTACCGTGGCAAAATGTCTGTACACCTTTTAATTAAGATACCATTGTTAATAACGAAAAGTTTTCGGAAACTTCGATTTATCAAAGTAGTTTTAGTTAGTTATCTTTGCGCTCTACGAAATAAAAACTATGCAATTCGACCTATTATCTAAGGATCCTCAAAGTAAGGCCAGAGCTGGAAAAATAACTACTGATCACGGGGCTATTGAGACTCCAATTTTTATGCCTGTTGGGACAGTAGGGACTGTTAAGGGGGTTCATCAGAGAGAACTAAAAAATGATATCAATCCAGATATCATTTTAGGAAACACGTATCATTTATATTTAAGACCTCAAACTCCTATTTTAGAGAAAGCAGGAGGATTGCATAAATTCATGAATTGGGATCGAAATATTCTTACAGACAGTGGAGGTTATCAGGTGTATTCTTTATCAGCAAATCGAAAAATCAAAGAAGAAGGGGTTAAATTTAAATCTCATATAGATGGCTCTTATCACGTTTTTACTCCAGAAAATGTGATGGAAATACAACGTACAATTGGAGCAGATATTATTATGGCCTTTGATGAATGTACTCCTTATCCTTGTGATTATAGATATGCCAAAAGAAGTATGCATATGACACACAGGTGGTTAGATAGATGTATGCAACATCTCGAAAAAATACCTGTTAAATATGGGTATGATCAGACCTTTTTCCCGATCGTGCAAGGAAGTACGTATAAAGACCTAAGAAGACAGTCTGCAGAATACATAGCAAATGCTGGTGCTGAAGGAAATGCTATAGGAGGGTTGTCTGTAGGTGAACCTGCTGAAGAAATGTATGCAATGACGGAAGTAGTTACCGAAATTTTGCCCGAAGACAAGCCTAGATATTTGATGGGTGTAGGGACGCCTATTAATATTTTAGAAAATATTGCTTTGGGAGTAGACTTGTTTGATTGTGTAATGCCAACGCGTAATGGAAGAAATGGAATGTTGTTTACGGCTCATGGAACTATAAATATAAAGAACAAAAAGTGGGAAGATGATTTTTCACCCATTGATGAAATGGGAATTACATATGTGGATACAGAGTATTCCAAAGCCTATTTAAAACATCTTTTTACTGTAAACGAATTATTAGGAAAACAAATAGCTACCATTCATAATTTAGGATTTTATTTATGGTTGACTCGAGAAGCAAGAAAACATATCTTAGCAGGAGATTTTAATTCCTGGAAAAATATGATGGTTAAACAAATGGATAAAAGACTATAATTTGAAAATATTAGACTGGTACATACTTAAAAGATATTTGGGGACATTTTTCACGATGATTCTCATGTTTATTCCAATCGGTATTATAGTAGACCTTTCAGAAAAAATAGATAATATATTAGAGCATAAAGCGCCATTTGCTGCAGTCGCGTCTTATTATCTTGATTTTACAATATATTTCGCAAACCTGCTATTTCCATTATTTGTCTTTCTTTCTGTGATTTGGTTCACTTCTAAATTGGCTAATAAAACAGAGATTATCGCTTTTTTAAGTTCTGGTGTTTCGTTTTGGAGATTTCTTAGACCTTATATGATAGGAGCTATTTTAATTTGTGTGGGAGCCTTGGCAATGGGTTTGTTCTTAGCACCCAAGGCAAGTCAAGGATTTAATGAATTTAAATATACATATTTAAAGAAAGGTAAAAAAGTACAAGAAACCAGAAATGTATACCGACAATTAAATGATAGTATTTTCTTATATGCTAATGATTTTAAGCCACTTAAGAAGAAGGCGACGAATTTTACATTAGAATATTTTGATGGAAATAAACTGGTAACCAAAATTTCTGCAAGAACGATAACTTTTATTGAAAAGGATAGTATTTATGAACTAAGAGATTTTGTAAAGCGAACAGTTTTAGAAAATGAAGATATTATTGAGAAAGCTAGAAAAAAAGACACGGTATTACCTTTTAATATTGATGAATTTACACCAGTGACGTATGTAGCGGAAACTCTTAATTATGTGGAATTAAGTAAGTTTATTGAGAAAGAAAGTAAACGTGGCTCGTCTGATATCAATCGTTATAAAGTGGTAGCTTACAAAAGATGGAGTATTCCGGTTTCTGCATTTATTTTAACGGTTATAGGGGTTGCTGTTTCTTCTATGAAAAGAAGAGGAGGAATGGGAGTGAATCTTGCCGTCGGTATTTCGTTAGCCTTTGTTTTTATCTTTTTTGATAAAGTACTGGGTACAATGGCTAATCAATCTGATTTTCCGCCTTTGGTGGCTGTATGGTTTCCCAATGTTTCTTTTGGAATTTTAGCTATTTATCTATTGTATAATGCCAAACGTTAAGCTTCAGAATTACCTGCATTTTCATTTTATAGTCTTTGTATGGGGATTTACAGCAATACTTGGAGAATTAATTTCTATTGATGCCTTACCTTTAGTATGGTATAGAATGTTAATGGCTTCGGGATTTATTTATATCTATGTCTATATAAGAAAGGTATCCCTAAATATTTCTACAAAACTTCTAGTGACATTATGTATTGCTGGAGCGATCATAGCGCTGCATTGGATTACATTTTTTGCTGCAATAAAAGCATCTAATGTTTCTATAACCTTAGCCGTATTATCTACTGGAGCGTTTTTTACTTCAATTTTAGAACCTATTTTCTATAAACGTAAGCTGATATGGTATGAAGTCGTATTTGGCCTTATGGTGATTTGTGGACTCTATATTATTTTTAATGTAGAAGGAGATTATTATTTAGGTATTATATATGCCATATGTTCAGCTTTTTTGTCTTCTGTTTTTTCATTAATTAACGGAAAGATTGCACAGCAGTATACTCCATCAATGATTTCTTTTTACGAATTATTAAGCGGTGTTGGTTTTGTGACTATTTATTTAATTGGAGTTTCTTTTTTAGGAAACGAGAATGACGGTTTTTCAGTTGCTTTCTTTCAATTATCAACTTCGGATTGGGTGTATCTTATTATTTTAGCATCTTTTTGTACAGCGTATGCTTTTATTGGTTCTGTTCAGGTAATGAAATACTTAAGCCCGTACACGGTAATGTTGACTATCAATTTGGAACCAGTTTATGGAATAGTATTGGCTTATTTAATTTTTGGAGATTCAGAAAAAATGAATCCAGGATTTTATTATGGAGCCCTTATTATATTAGGCACTGTCGTGTTAAACGGAATATTTAAAAATATTAAAAAAAGAAAAAGACAAAGGTCTTAATACTAGTTTAACAAGTATTGTTTTATATTTGTCTGCTAACCCTAGTTAAAAAATAAAATATATTCTTGATATGGAATATTTAGAATTTGAACTCCCCATAAAAGAACTCGAGGAACAATTTGAGAAAGCTTGCGCTATAGGAGCGGAAAGTGACGTTGATGTTACTGACACCTGTAAGCAGATCGAAAAGAAGTTAAACGAGACAAAAAAGGAAATTTATAAAAACCTTACTGCTTGGCAGAGAGTACAATTGTCCAGACATCCATCTAGGCCATATACCTTAGATTACATTAATGCAATCTGTGGTGATTCTTTTTTAGAATTGCACGGAGATCGTAATGTTAAGGACGATAAAGCTATGATAGGAGGTCTTGGTAAGATTGGTGATCAAAGCTTTATGTTCATTGGTCAACAAAAAGGATACAATACAAAGACAAGGCAATATAGAAACTTTGGGATGGCTAATCCAGAAGGATATAGAAAAGCGCTTCGTTTGATGAAAAGTGCTGAGAAATTCAATATTCCTGTAGTTTGTTTTGTTGATACTCCAGGAGCTTATCCAGGTCTGGAAGCAGAAGAAAGAGGACAAGGAGAAGCTATTGCTAGAAATATTCTAGAAATGACTCGTCTTAAAGTTCCTATTATTGTTATCATTATTGGAGAAGGAGCTAGTGGTGGAGCATTAGGAATTGGAGTAGGAGATAAAGTCTTAATGCTAGAGAATTCTTGGTACTCTGTAATTTCTCCAGAAAATTGTTCTTCTATATTATGGAGAAGCTGGGAGCAAAAAGAAATCGCAGCAGAAGCTTTAAAATTAACTGCAAAAGATAGTGCTAAACTTAAAGTTGTGGACGAAATCGTGAGAGAACCACTTGGTGGAGCACATAGTGATCGCGAAAAAACATTTAAAGCGGTACGAGACAAAATTTTATCGTCTTTTGATGAGATGAAAAACTTATCACCAGAAGAATTGGTGGAAAAACGTATGGATAAATATGCAAATATGGGAGTCTTCAAAGGCTAACCCCTAATAAATCACTTGACACAAAAATCTGAAGTTTTTGACTTCGGATTTTTTTATGCTTATTAACAATATAATTAAGTTATCAACAGTTCATTTGTTGAAGACCGGTGGACATTCATTATCTTTGTATAGGGTCCATCTCTTTACAATTTTTTTACATTCGTGGTTATGGAAAAAGTACAGCAAGCGCAGCAATCTAATTATGGTCGGGGGAACGTAATTTCGCTGGAAAAAGGAAAAATACCTCCACAAGCAACTGATTTAGAGGAGGTTGTACTTGGGGCAATGATGATCGATAAAAAAGGAGTTGATGAAATTATTGACATTCTTAATCCCGATGTATTTTACCGGGAGTCACATAAATACATTTTTGAAGCAATCTATAAACTCTTCGAAAATTCAGAACCAATAGACTTATTAACGGTTTCTAGTCAACTTAAGAAGGATGCAAAACTGGAATTGGCAGGTGGGGAATTTTATCTCATACAATTAACCCAAAAGGTAGCATCTTCTGCACATATCGAGTTTCATGCTCGTATAATTTTGCAAAAATATATTCAGCGTAGCCTAATCAAAATATCAAACGAAATCATAGAAGAGTCTTATGATGAGACAGCTGATGTTTTTGATCTTTTGGATATGGCAGAATCTAGATTATATGAGGTAACTCAAGGAAATATAAAAAGATCTACAGAGACCGCTCAGAATTTAGTAATACAGGCCAAGAAAAAAATTCAGGAAATATCTAATAAAGAAGGAATGAGTGGAGTGCCTTCTGGTTTTGATAAATTAGATAAACTTACTTCTGGTTGGCAACCGAGTGACTTGATAATTGTGGCAGCACGTCCTGGTATGGGTAAAACTGCTTTGACATTATCTATGGCAAGAAATATGGCGGTTGGAGCTAATATTCCTGTTGCGTTCTTCTCGTTAGAGATGTCGTCCGTACAGTTGATTACACGTTTGATTTCCTCGGAAACTGGGCTTTCTTCAGAAAAATTACGTACAGGTAAGTTAGAAAAACACGAATGGGAACAGCTAAATGTAAAAGTTAAAGATTTAGAAAAAGCACCACTTTTTATTGATGATACACCTTCTCTTTCGATATTTGATTTAAGAGCAAAAGCAAGGCGTTTAGCTTCTCAACATGGAATACGAATGATTGTAATAGATTATTTGCAGTTGATGACAGCAGGTGGAAGTGGTAAGAACGGAAACCGTGAGCAGGAAATCTCAACAATTTCTCGTAACCTTAAGGCATTAGCAAAAGAATTAAATATTCCAGTAATTGCATTATCACAGTTATCACGTGCTGTAGAAACTCGTGGGGGAAGTAAACGTCCGTTATTGAGTGATCTAAGGGAATCTGGAGCAATTGAGCAAGATGCGGATATTGTAGCATTTATATTTAGACCAGAATATTATAAAATAGATGAATGGGATGATGAAGAAAGATCACCTACTCAGGGACAAGGAGAATTTATTGTTGCAAAACACCGTAATGGTGGTTTAGAAAATATTAGGTTAAAATTCATTGGTCACTTAGGTAAATTTGATAACTTAGATGACTTTAGTACTCCTTTCGAGTTTCATTCTAAGATGAATGATGGTAAAGAAGAAGATGACCCTTTTAGTACAAACCATCTTCCTAGTGCCGATGAAGCTTTTGGTAGTAGTATAAATGATTCTAATAATGATGATGACGTTCCTTTCTAAAAATATACATAAGTTTTCGATTTACATTTTTTTGTTTTTCTTTTCATTTCAGTCATATGCTTCGTATGTATTAATACCAATGGATTCTGAAGGTCAGCAAAATCATTTAAAAGCTTATGGAATTACCTATTGGACACTGAGTAAAGATCTTAAAGTAAAATGGTTGCTTAATTACAGAGGAGGCTCCTTTCTTTTACCTGATACAGAAGATATCAGAAAAGAATGTACGATCAGGGGAGTTTCATATGAAGTATTAAGTGATTCCAATACAGAGGAGATTTTAGCAGAAATTAGTAGCCCATCTAAAAATATGGAAGCCGTTATATTAGAAAAAGCTCCGAAGATAGCGGTATATTCTCCAAAAGGAAATCAACCTTGGGATGACGCAGTAACTATGGTACTTACTTTTGCAGAAATTCCTTATGAAACAGTATATGATAAAGAGGTGTTAGAAGATAATTTGATACTTTTTGATTGGTTACATTTACATCACGAAGATTTTACAGGTCAGTATGGTAAGTTTTATGCTTCATATCGAGCAGCTCCTTGGTACATAAGAGAAAAGGCTCAAGCAGAAAAATTAGCAAATGATTTGGGATACCAAAAAGTTTCTCAAGAAAAATTAGGCGTTGCTCTAAAAATTAGAGATTATGTTGTTGGAGGTGGATTTATGTTTGCTATGTGCAGCGCAACGGATAGTTTTGAGATAGCATTAGCGGCAGAAGGAGTAGATATCTGTGAACCAATGTTTGATGGAGATCCAAGTGAACCTGGATACCAGTCTAAAATAGACTATAATAAAACTTTTGCGTTTAAGGATTTCACATTAGAACGCAGTCCTAATGTTTATGAGTTTTCTTCTATTGATATGACTAGGAAACGTCGTATTTCTAAAACCACCGATTATTTTACACTCATGGATTTTTCGGCGAAATGGGATCCAATTCCTACAATGCTTTGTCAAAATCATACGGCGTTGGTGAAAGGATTTATGGGACAAACTACTGCATATGATCCTAGCGAAATCAAATCTAATGTATTAGTTCTAGGAGAAAACAGAACTAATAATGAAGCTAGATACATTCATGGAATTAAAGGAAAAGGTTTCTTTACTTTTTATGGTGGTCACGATCCTGAAGACTATCAACATAGAGTAGGGGATCCAAAAACAGAATTAGAATTACACCCTAATTCTCCTGGGTATCGTTTGATTCTTAACAATGTACTGTTTCCTGCTGCCAAAAAGAAAAAACAAAAAACCTAGTCTTTTTAGAATTTTGAAATGGTTTTTTCATTTAAAACAATAATATTCAATAAGAGGGAAAAGTAACAAAGAACTAATTTATAATTAGTTGTAAGGTTAGGAATACAATACGACTATTTTACACTTAAACTATAACCTTACATTCAAAATGAAAAAAATAATTGTATCCGCTTTAATTTTAGGTGCTTTGTTTTCTTGTAAAGAGACTCCTAAAACAGAAAAAGAAATTGTTGTAGAAGAGAAAGAGGAAGTAACTATTCCTGATCGTTCTAAAGATTTTCCAACAGATATAGCCGCCGTTTTTAAGGCTCATGGCGGAATTAAAGCTTTCGATCAACAAAACACACTAGTTTTTGAACTGTCTAATCCGGAAGGTAATGAAAAGCACACTACGGACCTCAAGACCAGACATGCTCGTATAGAAACAGATAAATTTGCGTTAGGTTTTGATGGGCAGGAAGCATGGATCGAACAAGATTCTACTTATTTTAAGGGCAATCCTCGTTTCTACCATAATTTGATGTTCTATTTTTATGCAATGCCATTTGTGCTGGGAGATGACGGTATTTCTTATGAAAAAGTTAATGATTTGAAAGTAGGTGATGTGTCTTATCCAGGTTATAAAATATCTTATGGAGAAGCGATTGGAGATTCTCCAAAAGACAATTATTTTTTGTATTATGAAGCTGATTCCCATAAGATGAAATACTTAGGATACACGGTGACGTTTTTTAGTAAAGAAAGTAGTGAAAAGATAAGTTTGATAGAATATACAGACTGGAATGATGTTAATGGCTTATTACTTCCTAAAACTTTAAAATGGAGAGCATATGAAGAAGGTGTTGTTGGTGAAGTCAAAAGTGAAAGAAATTTTGTGAATGCTTCTGCAAGTTCTGAGAAAATGGAATCATCTATATTTAGTAAACCAAAAGAAGTAAAATAGATCTTATATAAAGCATAGGGTTTTAAAAGTATAAAGAGCTCCGTTAGTCAAAAACTAACGGAGCTCTTTGCTTTTTTGAAAAATCAAAAACTTTTTTTGATAAAAATACAGTTGTAATTTTTAAGATTTCATAATTTTATAAAAGAATACCGTTTGTTTATTGCGAAATAATTATCAGTAATGCACTTTTTGATAAGAATACCTTAAAGCCAGTTCAAGTACATTTTCAGAATTAATTAATTTTATATCCTTTATCTAATTCTAATTACGAAAACGATATAGTAACACACGCAAAAATTAATTTTATGTATAAAGAACTTACAACAAGTAATAGGATATTAATGGGCCCAGGACCATCTGATGCACATCCTAGAGTACTTAAAGCAATGTCCACTCCATTAATAGGTCACCTAGATCCGGAGTTTGTAACTATTATGGATGAGGTCAAAACAATGGTTCAGGATACCTTTATGACTAAAAATAATATGACTTTTGTTGTTTCTGCTCCAGGAAGTGCGGGTATGGAAACATGTTTGGTTAATTTATTAGAACCAGGAGATGAGGTTATCATTTGTATTAATGGAGTTTTTGGAGGCAGAATGGCTGATATAGCAGAAAGGTGTGGAGCCAAAGTTCATAAAGTTGAGGTAGCGTGGGGAACTGTAATTACTTCTGAAGATATTAAAAAGACATTAGATATATGTAAGAAACCAAAATTGGTAGCATTGGTCCATGCAGAAACATCTACTGGAGCGTTACAACCATTAAAAGAGATAAGCGACTTGGTCCATAATGCAGGTGGATTATTGATGGTGGATGCAGTAACTTCTTACTGTGGAATGGAATTAAGAGTGGATGATTGGAATATTGATGCAATATATACTGGTACACAAAAAAATCTAAGCGCACCTCCGGGATTATCTCCAGTTAGTTTTTCTGACAACGCATTAAAAGCTTTGGAAAACAGAAAAACAAAAGTACAAAGTTGGTTTCTGGATTTAAGTTTAGTGAAAAATTATTGGGGTGGTGCCAAACGAGCATATCATCATACAGCCCCGGTTTCCTCTGTTTATGCATTAAGAGAATCTCTTAGGATTGTTTTAGAAGAAGGACTAGAAAATAGATGGAAAAGACATAAAGATGTTCATCAGGTTTTAAAAACCAAATTAGAAAATTTAGGATTTAAATATTTAGTTGAAGAACAATATCGATTACCTAATTTAAACGCTGTTTTTTTACCAGACGGAAATGACGAAGCATTATTAAGAAAAAGGCTGCTGAATGATTATAATATTGAAGTAGGAGGAGGATTAGGTGACTTTGCTGGTAAGATATGGCGCATAGGTATAATGGGAGAAAGTTGTACACCAAATCATGTCAATATGTTGGTTAGTGCTCTTCAGGATATGAAAGAATTTAAAAGTTAGTATACTCAAAAAGAGTGAGTGAAATTTCACTGAAAACAGGGTAGGTTTTGAGGTTAAAATTTACAAAATTTGTATACACAAAATTGTTAATCATTTTTTAATCTCTTAAAATCTTATTCAATGAGTTCTATTAGTAATGACCAGATGGTCGTAGAAATCTTAAACTTTTTTTATCCTAAAAATACAATCTCTGAGCACGATGTCACCGAACAATTGGGGGATTTGGCGGCAGAAATGTACGCAGAAGCATTAGAGGCTTCTGCAGCGATGCATTTAGTTCCCAGACCAACATATACTCCATCAATGTCTTGGTTGATAAAAGAAGGTGTAAAAGCATTCTGGAGATCAAGAGGAGAAGAAGAAATATATGAATCTGTGCGAGTTACAGTAGCGCTAAAATATAAAAGCAAACATCAAATGGGGAAATTAGGAATTTAAATAAAATAAAGGCGCTTGATAAAAGCGCCTTTATTTTATTTAGTACTGTCAGTATACTTGATTATTTACTGTATTTCTTGCTATACCGTTTCCATAGTTTAGTTTGATGACTTTCTAAACTAATATCTCTACCTTGTATAAAGGCTTTTTCTAATTGATTTGTCCGCATATCTAGAGCATCGCCGATACTAATAAACAGGGTAGCATCTTTTCCTACTTCCAATGTGCCTACCATATCGTCAATACCTAATATTTTGGCAGTATTGCCTGTAATTAATTGCAGTGCTTTTTCTTTGTCTAATCCATGAGCAGCAACTGTTCCTGCCTGAAAAGGAAGATTACGTGCATTAGCGCGTTCCATTTGTCCAGTATTTTGGAGTCCCACTAATACCCCGGCATCTATTAGTAACTTCGCATTTTTATAAGGCAAGTCGTAATCATCATCTTCATAGTTTGGGGTAGAATGTGTTCTCGTAATTAGTACAGGAATATCTTGTTGTTTTAATTGTGAAGCAACCTTGTAGGCTTCATCTGCTTCTACTAAAACTATCTTTTTTATTCCTTGTTCTTTAGAAAAACTTAATACATCCAAAATAGCTTTCTCTGCACCTACGTGAATAAATAAGGTTTGTGTGCCATCAAAAACTTTTTGCATTGCTAAATGAGGCAAATTTTCTCTGCTAGTGTTCGATTGTACAGTAGCTTTAGCTTGACTCATATAATCTGATAGAGCAGTTATCTGTTCTTGATACTTTTTATTTGGTTTAAAACCAGGATCTTCTCCTAGCCACCATCTGCCTCTGGTAAAAGGGCTTGGCCAATTTACATGAACTCCATCATCAGTTTTGATGGCTGCATCTTCCCAATTCCAGGCGTCTAATTGTACAATTGAAGAAGTTCCAGAAATCCACCCACCACGAGGTGTGGTTTGAGCAATCAAAACGCCATTAGGACGCATACTTTCTACAATCTTACTTTCTGCATTATAGGCTATAATACTTCTAATATGAGGGTTGAAGCCTCCAATCTCACTATCATCATCAGTAGCTCTTACCGCTCCTATTTCTACCAATCCTAAGGTAGAATTTGGTGCTATAAATCCTGGGTATACATGCTTTCCAGTGGCATCAATTACTTTTCCTTTGCTAGCAACGCTACCATTGGTATCAACAGTAGTAATTTTACCATTTTCGAAAATGATGATGCTATTAGGAATTACTTCGCCATTACCTATATGCGCAGTTGCTCCTGTAATGGTAATCACTTCCGTTTGGGGTTTTGCAGGGGTTTGTTGTGCTGCTACATTTCCAAATGCAACTATTAGCAACAACATTATATATGATAAATTTTTCATTTTTTAATTGGTGTTTAATGGATGTGTTCTACAGTATCGCAGTGAAAATGTTGTTTTTCCTTTTTCTTAGGCGGTTGTGTTTTTAAACCACTGTTTTTAGCCTTTAGTAGCATCGTAGATAATTCATTACGTTCATCCGCAATTGATCTTCTCATAGCTTTATCTTTTTCTAGATCAAAGTATGTTGCTCCTTCAATTAAAGTTTTTTCTGCTTTCGCATAGATAGAAAGAGGATGATCTGTCCATAACACAACATCTGCATCTTTTCCTACTTTAATACTTCCTACACGATCATCAATATGTAACATTTTAGCAGGATTAAGAGTTACAAATTTCCAAGCTTCTTCTTCACTAATACCTCCATATTTTACAGATTTTGCAGCTTCTTGATTTAATCTTCTAGACATTTCCCCGTCATCACTATTAATCGCAACAAGTACACCTTGATTATGCATAATTGTGGCATTATAAGGAATGGCATCATTTACTTCATATTTATAAGCCCACCAATCAGAAAAAGTAGATCCGGCAACTCCGTGTGTTGCCATTTTATCAGCTACTTTATATCCTTCTAGAATGTGAGTGAATGTATTTATTCTAAAATTGAACTTTTCTGCTACTTTCATCAACATATTGATCTCACTTTGGACATAGGAGTGACAGCTTATAAAACGCTTACCATTAAGGATTTCTACTAATGTCTCCATTTCTATATCCTTACGATAAGGTTTTCCACTATTCTTTAGTTGTTCATAGCGCTTAGCTCGAGTAAAATAATCAACATATAATTGTTCTACACCCATACGGGTCTGAGGAAAACGTATTCTTTCTGCATCCCCCCAATTACTTTGTTTTACATTTTCACCCAAGGCAAATTTGATAAACTTAGGAGCGTTTTTGTAGATAAGATTTTCTGCACTTTCACCCCATTTCAATTTTAGGATTGCTGATCTACCACCAATTGGGTTAGCAGATCCATGTAATATCTGTATAGAAGTTACTCCACCAGCAAGATTTCTATACATGTTAATGTCATCAGGTGAAACGACATCTTCTATGGTTACTTCTGCTGTAGAATTATGACCAGCTTCATTAATTGCTGCTGCAGCAATATGAGAATGTTCATCAATAATACCACTAGTTAAATGTTTTCCAGTAGCATCAATAACTTTCGCGTTTCCAGCATTAAGATTTTTTCCAATTCCTGCAATTTTTCCATTTTTAATTAATACATCAGTTGCAGAAAGGATTCCATCAGTCTCGTTTGTCCAAACAGTAGCATTTTTGAATAGGATATTTTCCGATTTAGGAAGTGTACTATTTCCGTAGGCAATATTTGGATAGGTTACAGGTAGTATCTTAGGTGTCTCTTTTTTGTCTTCAGACTTCTTTTCATCTTTTTTAACAGCATCTTTTGGCTTTTGTTTCGCCGTAAAAGTAGTCTCTGATCCGTTTGGCAAAATAGCTTTTCCACTCCAAAATTTTGGGTTTTTATTAATTGCGGTAACGATCCTGGTATACTGGGTTTTTGTTGTGTCAGCATCTGTAAAAGTAAGGGATACCCAATCATTAGTATATGTGATTTTACTTCCTAATTTAGTTTCTCCAAGTTTTACTTCTGCCTTTGGTTTAGAAGGTTTTCCTGATATGGATACATCATATGTTTTTCCAGCAAGTGTTAGTTCATATGCACCATTGATATCCGTGGTATTCATATCATTAACAATGTTCTTATGTCCCTGTACCCAGTTTTCATAAATAATGTTATCCTTAGAGAATAACTCTTGATTGGTAATTAAAAAATTGGCATATGCCCCTTTTTTAAGGGTTCCTAGTACATCACTTTTACCTAAGATCTGAGCAGGAACTGTAGTCAATGCCTCTAGTGCAGTTTTTTTATCCAGTCCATGCTTGATTGCTTTTTCAATTCTTGTATTGAGATCCGCAATCTTTTTTAATTTATGTGTGGTTAGTGAAAATTTCACTCCATTTTTTGCCAAAACAGATGGGTTGGTAGGTGCTTGGTTCCAATGACGCATATCACCAAGACTTACTAAGTTGGCCATGTATGGATCCGAAACATCATATGCTTCAGGAAAATCAAGCGGGATAATATATTTGGCATTAGTAGCTTTTACCTTATCAATTCTGCCATATTCATCGCCACCTCCAACAATGACGTATTGAATATTAAATTCATCACCTACTTTGTCAGCTCTAAACCCATTAATTCTACTTCCTGCTTCAAAAATTTGAGGTAAATTTTTGTTTTTATTTAAAGCTTCTATAGATAAATCTTTATAATCGGTATTATTAGTGGTATACCATTTAGCATCCAAATATACTTGTCTTAGTAGTGCCATAGATCCCATTAGTGATGTAGGGTACATTTGTTTACTTTTATTACTTTTAGAAAAAGAAAGTAATTGCGAGGATACATCACTTAATAATCGATCACCTTTGGTACCATCGTTATTAAGAGCCACCAGTAAACCAGTTCCTCTTATAATTCCATCAGGCATATGGGTGTTTAAAGTTCCAAATCCTGCTTTAATAAATTCATCGGCTTTCTTCTTATCATAAGTGAAATCATCTAATGAATTTGTTTCTGGACGAATATGATCATTCCAATAATAACCTTCTCTAGAAGCATCATATTGAGGATTACTTCTAAAAGAACCCCCTTTTCTCTCAGGTTTTTTTATTCCGAAGCTAGTAAAAGGGTCAATAAAGGATGCATATATATGTTTTCCTTGAAGATCGATTACAATACTATTCTTAGGGATAGATAACCCAGTACCGACTTTTGTGATTTTTCCTTTTTGGATTATTAATATACCATTCTTGATCTCCGTTTCGGGTGATGTATGAATTATTGCATTCGTAAAAACGGTATAATTGGAATTTGACGTTTTTACGCCATCATTTTTTGGGAAATATTCTTGAGCATAGAAATTGAATCCCATAAATATCACTAAGAGTGATAATAATAGTTTTTTCATAAGAGTTAGTGTAAAGATGAATTGGTTTTAAAGATAACTTTTGCTACAGAAAGACCTTACAAATTAGTAATTTTTTAACAAGGAACAGGAAATTTAGAATTCTACAATTATAGATAGATTATAACTTATCCTTATAATAGTTTACTAATAATGCAACTACGTAGCTATACGTGTCCATACCTTTTGGCTGATTGTTAGCCTTCAGATAGGAGTCATAGGTACTTTTAAAGATGGGCTCTAATGGGTTTTGATAACTTATCCAAAAATCATTTACTTCTTTATAATTTTTTCGTATTCCAGGTCTTAGTTTTTCTATCAAACAAAATGCTTTTTGTTCATCTCTAAGATAGAGGTCATTAAGACAGAATTTAAGGGCAAAAGTTGTTCCACTATAATTGAAATAAGGATCATCAAAATTCATAGTCGTTAAAGCAGCGATAAAATTAGCTTCATTTTCTTTTGCAAATCCTAATTGGTGTGCTTCTTCATGACAACTAGTGGTTGGAGTTTTATAATTAAGAATTAACCCATTTACCTGTGCTTCATTAGTAATAGGATTTAAATATCCACTAAACCCCATATACGTTAAGGGAATACTAAGTAAAGATTTCTTAATACTTTTTGGAGAATATTGAAGGTTAGGAATTACTTCATTAATTTGATCGTAAGCGGGGATTGTTTTTTCGAATATTTCTTCTTTATCATAAGGCATCACAATTGATAGAGAGTCATCGGGTTCTAAGCTTTTGTGTATAGAATTAGCACGTTTAATAAGTTTTTCAGAGACCATTAAAAGATCTGCCTCACTATATTGATCTTCGATTTTTAATATTTCGTGCATTGGTAATCTATAGTAGTTCATTCCCCATAACAAATGAAAAGCTGCATATACTATAGATAAAGTAGCGCCGACATCTAATACTATGTTTTTCCATTCTGCTTTTTTTCTGAAGACTTTTTTAAATAAAAAACGGATCAAAAGAATAATCAAAATACTATATCCTATATCCCCAAAAGAAAAAGGAATCCATCCAAAAGTGTATCGTAACGCTTTAGATATATAAATAAAAATTCCATTACTATAAAAACGATCTACAAATTCTGGAAAGAAAGAAAGAATTTTAACGATTATAAACTGTACGGGTAAAAGGAGTGTTAGGTATAGTTTTGTTTTGGATTGCATATAATGAAATATAATATGACGTAAAGCTACAACAATTAATATATCATTTGAATTAAGATTTTCATAATGTACATTTGCTAAAATACAATACACATATGAATTCAGAAATAAGAAATCTGGAGCCTAAAGAACTCTGGAATAAATTTGCAGATCTTAATGCCGTTCCTAGACCTTCTAAAAAAGAAGAACGCGTAATTGCTTTTATGAAGGACTTCGGGAACTCTTTGGGATTACCGGTAGAAGTAGATGACGTAGGTAATGTTTTGATTAAAAAACCTGCCACATCTGGAATGGAAGATCGAAAAACTGTGGTAATGCAGTCTCATCTGGATATGGTGCATCAAAAAAATGCAGATACCGTTTTTAATTTTGATACACAAGGAATAGAAATGTATGTCGATGGTGATTGGGTAAGAGCCAGAGGAACTACTTTAGGAGCTGATAACGGATTGGGTGTAGCAACGATTATGGCTATTCTCGAATCCAACAATATTGTTCACCCAGCTATTGAAGCTTTGTTTACAATTGACGAAGAAACTGGAATGACCGGAGCAATGGGGTTAAAACCAAACTGGTTACAAGGAGACATTCTTTTAAATTTAGATACAGAAGAAGATGATGAAATTGGTATAGGTTGTGCAGGAGGCGTGGATGTAACTGCCGAGCGAACATATAAAGAAGAAGATATTGAAGACGGGAAAACGGCGTATACTATATCAGTAACTGGTCTAAATGGAGGACACTCTGGGATGGATATTCATAAAGGATTAGGTAATGCTAATAAAATTATGAATAGATTATTGTTTGATGGTTTTGAGAATTTTGGACTTAGAATTCATGAAATTAAAGGAGGTAGTTTGCGAAATGCGATTCCGAGAGAAAGTTTTGCGACGGTAGTAGTTGATACCATACATTCTGAAGCTTTTAAATTTGAAACTGGAGAATTAATTTCTACTATAAAGAAGGAACTCTCTTTAGTTGATCCAAACTTATCAATTGAATTGAATCGCGTTGATTCTCCAAATAAAGTCATGGAATTAGGAGTTCAGGAAGGTGTTCTGAAATCTTTGTATGCAGCCCATAATGGAGTGTATGCAATGAGTTTGTCTATTCCTGATTTGGTAGAAACTTCTAATAATATAGCTAAAGTGACTATTGGTGGAGGTAATGTCAAGATCGAATGTTTGACTAGAAGTAGTGTAGAATCTACAAAATTAGATCTGGTTAATAAGCTAAGGGCAACTTTCGAATTAATAGGATGTGAGGTTACAATGGATGGAGATTATCCTGGTTGGGCACCAAATATGAATTCTGCAATATTGAAGGTACTAGATGAATTATATCAAAAAATAAATGGAGAAAAAGCTCATGTTGCTGCTTGTCATGCAGGATTGGAGTGTGGTATCTTAGGTCAAAATTATCCTGATATGGATATGATATCTTTTGGACCTACTATTTTAGGTGCCCATTCTCCCGATGAGCGCGCTAGTATTTCTTCTGCTCAAAAGTATTGGGGTTTTGTAAAAGAAATTTTACAAAATATTCCTTCGAAATAAAATTCTGGATTTTATTGGCACCGCCAAAGGGTTTAATACTCCGAGGCTTGCCCCAAGGTAGTTGACATTATAAAAAAAATGCATCTCAATCCGATTGAGATGCATTTTTATAAGTTAGTTATATAATTCTATTTTTCTCCCTGAATACCAATTAGGTCAAGCTCGAAAACTAAATCTGCATTAGGAGGAATAGGTCTTCTACCTCTTTCTCCATATCCCAAATGAGAAGGAATAAATAAAATAGCTTTATCTCCCACTTTCATTTGTTGAACCCCTTCTTTAAAGCCAGCAATCATTTGAGCTTCTGGAGAATAAGGCATTTGCATAGGAGCATATCCTCTTGGATCGCTTGCTCTACGTTGATCCCAAGTTCCCTTTTCTTTTGCTACTTCTTCGATATTTGTATCAAATATTTTTCCGTCAGAGAAATATCCTTGATAGTAAAGATTCACCATTTGTCCTTGTTTCGGCTGTACTCCATCTCCTTTGTTGATGAAATATATTTCTAAACCACTTTCTAATTTTGTAGCTTTCTCTTTTAATTCAGTGAATCTAGCAGCTGTTTTAGCATTTTGTTCTTTTAAAATTCTTTCTTTTTCTAGTTTCTCTTCTTCTAAAGCTTTTAGTTTACTTTCAAAAATTGCATTAGCGTCAAATGCTTTAGCGTCCTTTCCTTTTCTAATAATATTTACTTGTTGCATTTTTACTTCAGAAACTGGTTTATCACCGGGTTTCTTTGTTTCTATAACTCCAATACTATCTACTACATCTTGTCCAGAAACGATTTCACCGAAAACGGTATGCTTACCATTTAACCAAGGAGTTTCTTTAAGAGTGATAAAAAATTGACTTCCATTTGTTGCTGGACCAGAATTAGCCATGGATAAGATACCTTTAGACTTATGAGTTAATGAGTCTACAATTTCATCTGGGAATTTATATCCTGGATCTCCAGTTCCGGTCCCTAGAGGGTCTCCGGTCTGAATCATAAAATCTTTTATAACTCTATGAAATATGATCCCATTATAATATTTTTTTCCTTTGTATAAACTGTCTACTAAAGTATTGGTTCCTTCTGCCAGAGAAACAAAATTAGCTACGGTCAATGGTGTTGCATCGTGGTGTAATTTTGCAATAGCAGTTCCTTTATTGGTAATAATTTCTGCATAGATTCCATCTCCAAGTTCAGGGTATTTTTCTTCGCAATTAGTAAAAGTTAATGCGATAAGTGCTAAAAATAAAAGACTTAATTTTTTCATTTTTTTGTTAAGGTTTAATTTTCTTTTGTTGATTGTTTTGTGATTTTATTAAGTGTTACTCTTGATATTAACGGAATATTTGTCCCAATCTTATGATCATCTCCATAATAACCGTAAGCCTGATAAGATGGGAATAAAAATGTTACTATTTCTCCTTCTTTCATTAGTTTTAAGCCTTCTCTTAGTCCAAAAAAGAGATCTTCTTGGTCAATAGAATAGGTTACAGTATCTATCTCTTTTTGATTATAAATGACATTGCCATTTAGATTTTTTACATCATAATTGAAATTTACAATATCACCAAACTTTGGTGTAATAGAAGAAATGGTATCTTTTTTCTCGTAATAATACCAGAAACCGCCATCCGATGAAATATAATTATTTAATGAATCCTTTTTAATAATTTTTTGAATTCGCGCTTCTTCTCTAGCAGTAAGCTCTTTACTTCTATTTATAGATTCATTAATGAATGACCCTGATGAAATACTAATTGGTTTTCTTGCTTCTGGCGCTTTACAAGAAAAAAACAGTGTAAAAACACTTAAGAATAGGAGGAAATGTCTCATGAATTTAGGGCATTTTTATAAGAAGGTAATATACTAATAAATTTCTCAACAGTTTCCTTAATAGAAAGATTGCTTTTCCCGCCAGCAGCGTTGTGATGACCTCCTCCTTCGAAATGATTTCGAGAGAACTCATTTACGGAAAAATCACCCTTAGAACGGAGAGAAATTTTTATAATATTCTCGCCTTTATTTTCAATAAAAATTAAGGCAAAAATTATTCCCTCTAAAGATAGTCCCATATTAACAAATCCTTCTGTATCACCTTTCTTAAAATTATGATCATCTAATTCTTTTTGTGATAACGTGATATAAGCGGTTTTATATTCCGGAAGTACTTTTAGGTTTTTTAATGCTACTCCTTGCAATTGCAATCTGGAGTACGAATTGGTGTCGTAAATATTTTCGTGAATTCTAGTATTATCGGCGCCCCGATCAATTAAATCTGAAATTACTCTATGTGTGGTACTGGTTGTGGATCTAAATCGAAATGAACCCGTATCTGTCATAATACCAACATAAATACAAGTAGCGATATCGGCATTTATTTTATCAAGATCACCTAATTTTTCTATAAAATGATAGATCATTTGGCAAGTAGAACTCATACCAACATCACTATAGGTGTATGTAGCGTAATCGTCTGGTTGTTGGTGATGATCAATCATAATAAATGTCGTATCAGTTTGAATCAAAACATTTTCCATGTTTCCAGTTCTAGAGAAATGATTGAAATCTAAGGTGAAAATAATATCTGCTTCTTTAATTTTAGATACTGCAAGATCATTATCATTATCATACTTTACAATAGAATTCTCTCCAGGAATCCATTTTAAAAATTTCGGGTAATCATTAGGTGTAATAACAGTAGAATGATGACCTAATCCAGACAGATAATGATGTAATGCTAGCGTAGAACCAATAGCATCTCCATCTGGGTTTTTATGAGGAATAATAACAATCTTTTTTGGAGTGCTCAAAAGCACCTTTATTTCTTTAATCTCACTAGTATTCATAGATCAGCGAATATACTATTAATAAATAATATGATAATAAAGGAATTCTTAATTTTATGCTTTGCCACTACATTCTAAAAATGAAAACTTAAAACAGTATATTTTTATATTCTTTTTACAATCGATTATTCCTTTTGTCAAATAGTATCACAAAACGAAACTTCTGATTTTATTATTGCCTTTTGAAGTTATAATAAAAAGGTAATCTTCTGTCTTTTTTAAAAAGAGATTCAAAAAAAATCTAGATGTTTTTACTAGCGAAAATAATATCATATTCAAGGAAATAATTGAATAGTATCCTAAAAATTAGCATTTTTCGATTTGATTTTGGAGAAGACAGTACTTTCTGAGGATATTTCTTGTTTTTGACGCTTTTATCTATACTTTTGCACAAAATTTTGCATTTGGCCAAAATGGCCAAAAGAAATTTTAAAAGAATAGGTTTTCTTTTAAAATGGAAATAAGATAAAAACTAAATTTTAAAAATGGCAACAAATAGAACTTTTACAATGCTTAAACCAGATGCGGTAAGAAAAGGCTACATCGGTGCGATCCTTGAACAAATCACTGCTTCAGGTTTTAGAATTGTAGCAATGAAATTAACGCAATTAACTACTGATGATGCTAAAGCGTTTTACGCAGTGCATAGTGAGCGTCCTTTTTATGGAGAATTAGTAGAGTATATGACTAGTGGTCCAATCGTGGCTGCAATTCTTGAAAAAGAAAATGCTGTTGAAGATTTTAGAACCTTAATTGGTGCTACTAATCCTGAAGAAGCTGCAGAAGGAACTATCCGTAAGAAGTTTGCTACTTCGATCAGCGAAAATGCTGTTCACGGAAGTGATAGTGATGATAATGCTGCTATTGAAGGTGCTTTTCATTTCTCAGGAAGAGAGCAGTTTTAAGAAAATAATATAGTAGTGTTCAAAACCATCCGCTTGAAATCGGATGGTTTTTTTATTTTAAAGTACACATCTTCTTGATGCATTAATTTTTTAGTACAATATTCAGTTCCATATCATACATCATAATAGTTTCTGGAGGTATGGATCCATCAAAACTTCCTCGTTTTCCATAAGCTAAGTAAGAAGGTACGATCATCATAACTTTAGAGCCTTCATTGACTTGTTTAAAACCTTCTCTAACTCCTTCTAAGAGAGCTCTCATTGGGGAGGCAATTCCATAATCATTATTTTCTCTGTTGGATTCTCCAACAACTTCACCGGTTTCTGCGATACTGGTTTTGAAATGAAATATAACGGTATCTTCGTCCACCGGAATTAATCCGTCACCTTGATTAATAACGATGTAGTGTAATCCTGAATCAGTAGCTAATGCAGAAAGGTTGTTTTCTAATAGATAGTTCTCTATCCATTGCAATTCTGCATCCTTTTCTTCTTGAGTATATTCTAAATTGATAGGTTCTCCAGGATCAAAACCTTGATCATCGTCAGAACTGCAGGATAAAAAAAGGAAAGATAAAACAAATACTATAAATGTATTTTTCATAAGTTTTTAATTAAAAAAGGAATTGTGGTTTATTTTAAGTGTCTTGAATCCCATATTTGTTACCATCTAAGTTTACTTTTTTTTCTTTTTACGAAAAAAAAATGTAAAAATTAAGGCAATGTATAAGTTTGAGATTACCGTGATTTTTATAAATCGGGTGCAATAATACTTTTTTGCACAGTAATAAATAGAAAAAGTTTCCTTTTTAGATGAAAGTTAAGTGTACTCGTCCAAGAAACTAGGAAGGAAATTATATAGTATAGTCTAAATCAAGTATGGAGTTTGGAATACTTTTCAATACTACCAAAACACTCTAAAACTTAGATTAGGAGTAATACCCAAAGCAAAAATATCCGAATTAACAAACCTGTTGTCTAAAGAATTAGTAGTTCTAAATTCTCTATTCAGTAAGTTTTCTCGATCATATAAATTTAATACAGACAGTCCCAATCGGTATCTAACATTAGGAGTAGATCTTATGTCGAAATCATAAATAGCAGAAAAATCAAGTCTGTGATATACTGGCAGATTATTTCCGTTGATTTCTCCAAAGTCTAATAGCACCAGATTTCCGCTTTCATCAATTCCAGAAACATTAGTAAAAGCTTTACCGGTATGCCATAACCAGCCAAGAGAAAACTGAAAGTTATTGATCTTATAGAAGTGTGACCATTTTATAGTATGCTCTATATTCCAGTTGCCAGGAAAAGATTCGTTATTGTTGATATCTTCAAACTTATTTTGGGTATTAATGTATGAATAACTAACCCAAGTTTTATAGTTTTTAAAACGTTTCTTTAGAAAAAAATCAATTCCATAAACCCTACTTTCGCCAGTATGGTAAGTGTTATCTATTGGATTGATAAAACCAGCCGTAAGTGATGTAATATCATCTATTTGCTTATAGTAGGTGTCTATATCAAAGTACCATTTGTTTTTCTTAAAGCTGCTTCCTAAAGTGAATTGATAACTGGTGATTATAGGGAACTGTTCTTTGTTGGCTAATGTCCAAACCTGATTCTCCAAAGATAGATCGCTGACCACAGATTCTCTGATCTGACTAACAGCTTGACTACGATATTCTCCAGTGGCATTAACTTCCCAATATTTAGATAAGTTTTTCTGTATGAAAACACGAGGTTCGATAAATGATTTGTCCAATTCCGCATAGTGGTTCAAACGCAACCCAGCAGAAAAATAAAAGTTTTTAGGGGTTTCATATGTATACTCTCCATAGACTGCATGTGTATTCAGAAAACGATCATCTTGATCCAGAATTAGTTCATATTGTGGAGTAGTCGTTACAAATGCATACTTAATCGCATTGTTAGAAAATTGGTACCCACCAAGAATCTTTTGGCTATCAGATAATGAGTAATTGAGATCTAAAGCTGCACCAAAATCCTTTACACTATTCTTTTTGCTTTCGATTTCGGTTGTGGTTCCTGATTCTTCGGTTATGAATTGATAGTTTAGCAGATATCTTGTATAATATCCACTACTTTTAATACTTAATTTATTATTCCAAATGTGTTTCCAGCTTATGTTGTATCCTTCGTTCTCAGTTATTAGGTTATCATTAAAAGACATAAGATCATCACTTCGCTTAAAATCAAGATCATTTTTGCTATAAAGCATATTCGCTTCAATTTTATCGAAATCAGAAAGTTTGGCAATTAAATTAGCGTTGTAGTCAGCGTAGAAAAAATCATTTTTAGCTTCATTAAGAGGGTTAGTTTCTGCGATAGTTGTGTTCTGAAAAACACGATCCGCAAATTGTTTATAGGTAAATGTTTCCAAAACATCTGAATAAGAACGTCTTCCGGATACTTGTAATGATAATTTATTTTTTATAATTGGAGCGTGAACAACAGCATCCGCATTGATCATATTAAAACCGGCTCCTCCCGTAAAACGTTCTGCAACCTCATTTTCAGTTTTGATATCAATTACTCCAGATATTCTATCTCCATATTTAGCACTTACTCCACTTTTCGAAAAATCAACTTCTTTTACTACATAAGGATTAAAAGCGGATAGCATACCAAAAAAGTGTCCTTGATGATAGGTTTTGATTCCATTCCAAAGGACTAAATTTTGATTAGGAGCACTACCACGTACATATAATCCAGATGCAGTTTCGAATGGACTATTAACACCTGGGGTCAATTGGATACTTTGCAAAATATCTGGCTCTGTAAGTCCAGGTAATATCTCAATATCCTTCAAATCAATATTTACCACTTTTTTATTTAGAGTAATTCCTTTAGTAAGATATTCTTGGATAACGACTTCATCTAGTGTTTCTATAGTATTGATAAGATAAATCTTTATACAATCGTTTTTATTAACAAATTCTGAAGCATTTAAAACTTTCTGCCTAAATCCTGGTGCGCTGATTAAAATTGCAGAATTAAAAGGAACTTCTAAATTTTCAAAATACCCTTTTTCGTTTGTATTAATATTGATTCTGGAGGCCTTGAAGAAGACTCTGATTTTTTCTAAGGGTTCCGAATTCTCATTATAAATATAACCGCAGACACTAACAGTATCCTTTTTAGCGTATTTTCTAATAGTTATAAAGTTTTCTCCTGTGACTTCAAACTTTAATTTTGATTGTTGTTCTAGACTATCAATAACCTCTTCTAAGTTAGTTTCCGTATTAGTCTGTAGAGATACTAGTTTATTAATGATAGTTGCATCAATGTATGAGAACTTTACATCGAATTGTTTTTCTAAAGAAGGAATTATTTGAGATAGTGGTTTATTTTGAGCATCAATGATGTTTGTTTTTTCTTGCGAAAAAACAGATATATTCCACAAAAGTATGCATACACATAAAAATCTCGTCATGCTCTTAATTTTCTACTACCACGGTCTTACCGTTTTGCAATAGTTGGTATTGCAAACCTAAGGTACTAAAAACTGTTTTAAGGGCAACATCTATATCATTATTAGGAAAAGTTCCGGTGTAAATTATATCAGTATCTATATTTTTTGTGTCGATAGCGATATTGTACTGATCCTCTAACTCTTTAAAAACATAGTGTAGCGGAACACTTCTAAACGAACTTGTATTAGAAATCCAGGAAGGTTCTAGTGCGTCAAAAGTCCAATTCTCTGAAGCGGTACGGGCAATTTTTCTATATCCTTTTCCTGCTGTAAGAACTGTATTGTCTTGTCCACTTGTAACACTAACTCTTCCTTCATAACAAACTGCTTCAAAAAACGAAGCTTGTGATTGTACATTAAACTCAGTTCCTAATACAGAAACATCTCCATTAATTGTTGCTACCGTAAAGGTACTTCCCTTTTTTACTTTAAAATAAGCTTCCCCGTCTAAAGATACAGTTCGGTTAGTATCCCAATTGTTTTTGTCAAAACTGGCTTCAGATTTAGCATTAAGTATCATTTCCGAACCATCAGGAAGCGTAACCGTTAATTGTTCTCCAAAAGAAGTTGTAAAGGAATCATTAGAATTGAATAAGAATAATCCAAATATAATTACAATGGAAGCCGCTGCAGCGAAATATGGCCAAAGTTTAATAACAGGTTTTGTGTCTTTCTGAGAATGAGTATTTCTTTTTGATTTTACAGTGTTTAAAGCTTTATCTACATCATACGTTGTTAGATCCAAAGCATCAGCACCAGCCATAATCTTGTTGTAATGAGTGTACTCCGGATGGGATTGGAACTCCTTAAGTTCCTCTGGAGAAAGTTCTCCATTTATCCATCTGGACAAGAATATATCATCTTTTTTATCGTCAAACATAATCTGCTTATATATAATAAAAACGTTTAAGTTTGGTATTACCCTACCTCCGTTTTAAATATTTCCAATTTTTTTTCTTAATGTTACTAGTGCTTTATGCATTAATTTCTCGATTGCTTTTACTGATACATTAGATAACTCCGCAATTTCTCTATATGTTTTTTTATCAATTCTGCTCAAAAGAAAAACTTCTCTTTGTCTATCAGGTAAATCAGCTATAGCATTTTTTAGTTTCTCCATATATTCTTTTTCGAGCATAACGAATTCTGGAGATTCATTGGTAACATCACTTTTTCGTTGCGTAATGTAATTTTGATGTTTAAACTTTACTTGCTGGTGACGTGCGATACTAATTCCAAGATTAGTAGCTATGGTATAGACATAGCTTTTTGCTTTATCTAAAGGAACCTTTGCACAATTATTCCATAATTTAATAAAAGAGTCTTGTACAATATCTTCTGCTTGATCAAGATCCCCGAATTTATAGTATAGGTAACTTCTCAAAAGCTTTGCATGACTTTTGAAAAATTGGTCAAAGGCTTGTTCATCACAAGTAGAGTTTTTACTGTCAGACATTTGGGGATTGATTTGTTGTCAAAACTAGATTTTTTTCTGATACGAAAAAAAATAAATCAAAAAAAATATGAAAGTAAGGGGTGGGGTAGTTGTATTCCTTGGCGTTTTATATGTGTTATAACACACAAAATATCTCAATTGAGTTTTACTTAATCTTTAATTAAAAAATTAAAATGAAAAATCTTAGAATACTTAGCCTACTCATATTAGGGCTTATGGTAATATTTACTTCTTGTGAAGAAAACGATGATACCGATCCAACAACAGAATGCCCTGAATTATCTTTTGAAAGAGATGGTGGGAAATTAATTGCAAATTTTGAAGAAATAAATAGTTTAGATGTTTACGAGTGGTTTGTAAATGATGAATTGATAGAAACCGAAAGATTAGAGGATCAACGCGATAATACCTTAGATATTTCTGAATATAATCCTGGAACTTATACTGTTTGTATCAAAGCAGAAACCCCTGATTGTCCAGCAGGTGTAGAGTTTTGTAAGGAAATAGTTGTAGGAGAAGATATGGAAGGTTGCCCAGAATTAAAGTTTACAAGAGATGGGGATTATCTAATAGCTGATTTTGAGGGTATTGATACACTAGAATTTTATGCTTGGCAAGTTACTGGAGAGACTCTTGATAATGAAGTTATTATAGAGAACGAGGGAACCGATAATCAAGGAGATAACAAGTTTTCTCTTGTTAATTTAGAAGAAGGAACGTATACTATTTGTTTAATTTCAGAAAGTCCAACTTGTACTAGTACAGAATATTGTGAAGAGATTTCTATCGATCGTAATGGACAGGATTCTTGCCCTGATCTAGCTTTTACAAGAGAAGGAGAATATTTGATAGCGGATTTTGAAGGTATAGCGGATTTAGGATTTTATGCTTGGAAGATTACTGGCGAGGTATTAGGTAATGAAACTTTAATAGAGAATGAAGGGTTAGATTTTCAAGGTGATAATAAATTTCTACTGAGTACACTAGAGGCAGGAAAATATACAGTTTGTCTTATCTCAGAAAGTCCAACTTGTACCCAAGCAGAACCTTTCTGTAAAGAAATAGAAGTTGGAGATACTAACAATGGTTCTTGTCCAGACTTATCATTTATCGAAGAAGGAACATTAATGTTCGCAAATTTTTCTGGAATTGATCAATTGGATGTATATGAATGGTTTGTTAATGGGACGTTAGTAGAAACAGAAAGTTTACAGAGTCAAGATAGAGATGATAAGTTAGATTTGTCTTCATATAATCCAGGAACTTATACTGTTTGTATCAAAGCAGAGACTAATGAGTGTCCAAATGGAACAGAATTCTGTAGAGATATAGTAATTCCAGAACCAGAGCCAGTAGATTGCTCTGTCTTTAAACTAGAGTATTTTGAAACTAATACTGCAGAATTCGTAAACGCGAATGGTGTAATTCTATTTGGTTTAGATAATAATTCTGTAGTTTGGGAAATCGATGGAAATCAAGTTACGCCAACAACAGCAACTGGACATTTTTTAATTCTACAAGACCACCTTACACAAACTGGAAGATATGAGATTTGTTACAAAGCAGAATCTTCTGAATGTGGAAGTTTACAAGAGTGTATACAAGTTGACTTTCAGGGGATATAGAAAAATAATTTTCAGTAAATCATAATTTTAGAATGATGAGGTTGTATCCTATTACAACCTCATTTTTTTTATTAGTGATCGGTCTAGGTGAATGAAAATTATATAGCAGTGCATTCAAAATTACTAATTGAACTAATCTCGTATTTCAGAGAGATCTCAGGTCCAATACCGCAAAGCTTGCTTGGGAATTTTAAAAACTATTTTTTATTGAATATCTCGTATACTCATATCGAGGTAATTTATTCCAAAAATTACTTTTTAACATTTTTTTTGAAGGAAGGGGTGGGGTATTCTTTTTTAACCGCGTTTCATTATTGTAGAGCCGATAAAAAGGTTCGGACAATTAATTATTGACAACCCCTAAAAATTATAACGATGAAAAAACTTAGTATTTGGTATGTAATGATCTTTGCATTACTGTTAGGATTTATTTCTTGTGAAGAGATTGAAGAATTAGAAAACTGTCCAGATGTTACTATTAATGTAGACAATGTTTCTGGTAGTGCGGTATATAGATTTGCTGCTCAATTTGATGGTATCGAAGATGTAAGACTTACTTGGTCTATTGATGGTGAAGAAATAGATACCGGTAATCTAGATGATATAGCAAATCAAATTTTCGAATATCAATTCGAAGAAGGGACATATACTGTTTGTGTAAAAGTAGCAAGCGATTCTTGTCCTATAGAAGTATGTAAAGAGATTGAAGTAGACATTGATGAAACAGATCCTTGTCCAGACTTATTCTTTGAAGCAAGACAATATGAAAGACCAAATAAATATAAGTTTATTGCAGATTTCCCAGGAATTGAAGAAACTCGTTATGAGTGGTTTATCAATGGAGAAGTAGTAAGTAATGATAATCAGAATGATGATAACTATCTGTTTTGGGAATTTAATGAGCCTGGTAGCTATGAAGTATGTATTATGTCTGAAACTCCTGAATGTCCTAATGGAACTTCGTATTGTAAGGTGATTGAAGTAGAAGAAGGAGATACAGAAGAAGATTGTCCAGAATTGTTTTTTATTGCAGAACAAGATGGTGATAACCCGGCATATTACTTCCAGGTAGAGTTTGAAGGTGCAGATCAATTCGAGTGGTTAGGATGGTTTATTAATGGAGAGTTTGTAGAGGATTCTAATAACGGAGACAATAACAGATTCTACTATCAATTCGAGCCAGGAAGATATGAAGTATGTTTAAAAACTGAAACTCCAGAGTGTCCACAAGGAACTTCATATTGCAAAATTATTGAGATTGAAGGTGACCCTAGTGTTTGCCCAGAATTATTCTTTGAGGCAGAACAAGATGGTAACAATCCTGCATACTATTTTTATCCAAACGCTTTTGATGGCATCAATGATGTAGTATTAGAATGGTCTATAAATGGAGAATATGTAGGAACTAGTTCTGGACACGATGATCCTTTTTACTATCAATTTAATTCAGGAAGTTATGAAGTGTGTCTTTCTGTTGAAACTCCGGAATGTCCAAATGGTACTACATTCTGTAAAGTAATAGAAATTGAAGAAACAACTTCGGATTGCCCAAATCTGAACTTCCAGATTGAACAAGAAGGAGATACTCCCGGATATAATTTCTGGGCAGAATTCGAGGGAATGAATGATATTTCATATGAATGGACAATCAATGGAGAAGTTGTGAACTCTGAAATTATAGGTAGTAACGATAGAGATGATTATTTATACTACCAGTTCGGATCAGGTACATACGAAATCTGTATCATTGCAGAAACACCGAATTGTCCTAATGGAACTACATTTTGTAAAACATTAGTGATCGAATAAAAAGGTTTAGTTAGGTTAGATTAATTAGGTTAATTCCCTGGGAGCATTGCCATTCTTCCAGGGAATTTTGTTTTACCAATAAGATATGTTAGATTGTGATCTAAAATAGATGGATAATTTATTTTATTCTGGGGGTGGGGTAGGCTGGTTTTCAGACGTTTTACTTATATAAAGACAAGTTATTTTGAAGAATTTCAATACATATATACAATTATCAATATTACTCTTTTCGATACTCTTTAGCAGTTGTGTCAATGATGACTCGTTCTTTCCAGAAGAAAATACAGATAATGTGATATCAAGTGCCGCCTTAGTAACGGTTCTTAATAATTTTGGTGATGCTACTAATTTTCCTTCCGAAAATGAACAGTGTTTTAAATTTGTATATCCAATTACCTTGGGATATAATACGAATTCAACTATCAGGATTGATAGTTACGAGGGGTTGGCAGATGTGATTTCTAGTCAAGGAGTTAATTTTAATGTTACCGGATTACAATTTCCGGTTCAGATTGTTTTTAGAAATACGGATGTTGAAGTTTCTATAACTAATGAAGCTGCTTTGCTTAACATATTGAGAGAATGTGAGTTTGACACTGTAAGAGACGAATTTGATCGCTTTTTTAACAACTGTTTTAAGTTGGATTATCCAGTAGTTTTATTAAATATAGATGGAAATGAAACAAATATAACTTCAGATGAAGAATTTGCGATTTTTTATCAAAATCAAGGTCTAACGTATCAACCTGAATTTAAATTTCCGGTAAATGTATTAGTAGCTCCAAATTTTGAGAGTACCTCTATAGATACTTATTTTGGTTTTTTCAGAATTACGGAATCTTGTGAGCGTCGTTGTCCTGAATTAAATTTTACTTTTGAAATAGAAGATCGCTTTAACCTAGGGTATCAATTTACAGCTGATTTTCCTGATTTAATAGTTTTAGGTACTTATGATTGGTTTGTAGATGATCAATTTATTGAGAGTGATGGACCAAATAATCAAGGGGATAATATATTAATACGTGATTTTGAAGCACCTGGTACTTATATTGTTTGTATAAAAGCAGAAACGGATAGCTGTCCTGAAGGCATAGAATTTTGTGAAACGATCGAGGTAGCAACCGTTTGTCCAGAATTGTTTTTCGAATCTGAACAAGAACCAGGAACATTGAACTATTCTTTTGTTGCTAATTTTGAAGGAATAGATGAGTTAACCTATCAATGGCTTATTGATAACGAGCTTATAGAGGAAGATGGAGGTGTTAATGGCGATAATATGTTTTTCTCTGAATTTTCACCAGGAGTTCATACTGTTTGTATAAAAACAACAACACCTTCTTGTCCGGATGGAAGGGAGTTTTGTAAAGAAATTGTCGTGGAACCGATCTGTCCAGATTTATCCTTTATAATAGAGCAAGAAGGAAATACAACAGGTTATAATTTTACAGCAAATTTTGAAAATATCGATACCATAATCTATGAATGGGAAATAAATGGAGATGTTATAGAACAGGATGGTGGTCAAGGAGGGGATAATATGTTGTTTTTCCAATTTGACCCAGGAACCTATGAAATTTGTATTAGAGCAGAAACTCCTACTTGTCCTGAAGGAACGCAATTTTGTGAAGAGTTAATAATTCAATAGTGTTGTCTTATTAAAGCTATAAAATTATTAGACTAAAATTTGAGATCTATTAGTATCATTCTTCCTAAATTCAGAAAAAGATAATTCTTCTTTGTAGTGTGTTAAAGAACTGTGTTCAGATCTTTATTTGTGTAATTTTGTAGCAAAGTAAAGGGAAATGAGATATCATACAAGAAAGATTGTAAAACCGGGTGATCTAAATCCAAATGAAACGTTATTTGGAGGTAGATTGTTAGAATGGATTGATGAAGAGGCTGCACTCTATGCAGTTATTCAGTTAGAAAGCAAAAGAGTTGTAACAAAATTTATGTCGGAAATAAATTTTGTAAGTTCTGCTGTTCAGGGTGACATTGTAGAAATAGGAATGGACGTAGTAAAGTTTGGAAGATCCTCTTTAATTTTAACTTGTGAGGTTAGAAATAAACTAACTCGAAAAGCAATTATTAAAGTAGAAAAAATTACTATGGTTAATCTGGATGAGAATGGAAAACCTGCACCACATGGTAAAACTAAAATTGAATTCGTAAGGGATAGGTTAGCGCAAAACTAATTTCTTAATCAGCTCTCTTCCGAGGCTTTCATTAAGATTGGTAATGATTTTTTCTTTTCCATAGCTTAGTTCTTCTCTAAGAACTGAAGAAGTAAGTTCTATATATAAGGTTTCTCTGTCTAGTTTAATGTTTCTGGTGTATTTATTAATAGCAGGACCCATAATTTGTTCCCAAACATCGCGTACCTCTACCTTGTCCAGGCCTTTCTGAAGTTTGTTTTCGCTCACAAAATCTTTGAGAACGTTGTTTATGCTTTGAAGATCATTTTGTCGCCTTGCCATTTATAATTCAATCTTTGTATATGGTTTGTAAAAGTAAAGATTTCCTGCATCATTCCTTATGATCATCTGGTTTTCTTTTGCAGAAATTAATGTTTCTTTCCAGATCGATAATGGAGTTTTATAATGCATTCTTAGGCTGTCGTTTTCGATAACTAAGGTAAATGTTTCACTATCTCTGGTCGCGATAAAATTACCGTTTAATCGTGGTTGTACTTTTTTGCGAATTCCTGTCATATTAGTTACTTCAAAGAAGTCAATGCTTTGATTAAAATTGTATTGTTTTTCCAAGCCGTCAGAAGTAATTACTTTTTCAATTTCCCAATACCCGTCAATATGTTTAATAAATGTTTCTGGATTTGGTTTTGAACATGAAACTAATAGTAATGCTATTGTATATACGATATATTTTGACATAAATTCGATTTTTTAATCTAATCCCAGCTTAATAATCTTATAAGATTGAGATATTTTTTTTACCACATTTTCTGTACGATCTGCATGAGTATCACTAATAAAAAGTTGACCAAAATTCTGATCATCCACAAGCTGTATTATATGTTCTACCCTTTTTTCATCAAGTTTGTCAAAAATGTCATCTAAAAGGAGTAGTGGATTTACCTTACTTTGTTTTTTGATAAAATCGAATTGGGCAAGCTTTAATGCTATCAAAAATGATTTTTGTTGTCCTTGACTTCCGAACTTTTTTATTGG
The DNA here is from genome assembly GCF_003443675.1 of Aquimarina sp. BL5. Taxonomy (NCBI): domain Bacteria; kingdom Pseudomonadati; phylum Bacteroidota; class Flavobacteriia; order Flavobacteriales; family Flavobacteriaceae; genus Aquimarina; species Aquimarina sp. BL5. The sequence continues at coordinate 5,376,617 of NZ_CP031963.1, forward strand.
ATGCCCTTCTATTTCAAAAGATAAATCATCCTTATGCACTCCTACGCTTGTATATTGTAACATCCTATCTTTTGCTAAGTTTTGTTCCAAAAGCGTTAGTAAATCATTTTCTGATAATTTACTTTGATAACTTAGTGCAACAGATTCTTTGCCAGAGCTAATAGCTTCATAACGATTTATGAAAATAGGTATAAATGTTTCTAGGAAAGTAGTTCTCTTCTCATGAATGATACTACCAAGCTCATTCATTTGTTGATTGTAAATTTCTAAAGTAGTTGCATCAAATGTGTTGTTAGCAGCAAAATACTTTAATAGAGAATTACGTTGAGAAACAACTTTAGCGTATTTTAATAAGGTAGAAAGATATGCAGTATCACTCTGAGAGATTACACCATCTATAAATTTACGACGGGTGTCACTTCCATCTGTAATAAGGTCTCTGTCCGCAGGAGAAATAATAACTAGTGGAAGAAAACCGATATGTTCACTAAAAGTGTCATAGGCTTTGCCATTTCGTTTTATTACCTTTTTTTGTCCCCTTTTTGCACTAACAATTACTTTTTCTTCTCGATCTGATTTTTCATACAATCCCTCAACTACAAAAAAATCAGCGTCATGTTTTATGTTTTGACCTGTAATTGGGTTGAAATAGCTTTTCCCAAAAGATAAATGATAAATAGCATCAAGGATATTAGTTTTTCCTACTCCATTGTGTCCAACAAGGCAATTAATCTTATCATCAAATTCGAAATTAACGGATTCAAAATTTTTATAATTGATTAAGGAAAGTGATTTTAGAATCATAAATTACTGATCATCAGTGAGTAGTGACTTTTTTGAAATTCTCAAATAAGAAGTGCAAAATATTGAAAAATAACAAATATTTTCGCTTTTAATTATGAATAAAAATTTTATTTTTGCCGTTCATTAAATATAATTTATGGCAACTTATAAGAAACGAGGATACAAACCAAAAAATAAAGCAGAAGAGGTAGAACAATTAGAAGACAATTCTACAACTGCTGAGGTATTTAATACTTTAGATGAAGGTGCTTCCCGAACTGAAGAATGGGTTGCTGCTAATCAAAAATATATATTTATCATTGTTGGTGCTATCGCTGTTGTAGTTTTAGGATATCTTGGATATCAGAAATATATTCAGGAGCCAAAAGAATTAGAAGCATCTAATGAGATGTTCAAAGCACAGCAATATTTTGATAATGCAGTAAATGGTAATACTACTCTTAGCGATTCTTTATATACATTAGCTCTTAATGGAGGAGAAGGTAAATACGGGTTTTTAGAAATCATAGAAAACTATAGTGGTACTAAGGCATCTAACTTGGCCAATTATTATGCAGGGTTTTCATACCTAAATATGAACAAGTATCAAGAAGCTATTGATTATCTTGATAAGTTTAAGAGTGATGACGAAATGCTTGGTCCTTTGGCATTAGGAGGAATCGGTGATGCATTTGCTCAGTTAGATCAAATGGGTGAAGCTTTATCTTATTATGAAAAAGCGGCAAAAGCTAAGAACAATGAATTTACAACTCCTAAGTTTTTATTAAAGGCGGCGATCACTGCAATTTCATTAGGGAAACCAGAAATAGCAGTTACATACCTAGAAAGAATAAAAGAAGAGTTTTCTAAAAGTGTAGAAGCTAATCAAGCTGATGTACACTTAGGAAGAGCTCAAGGAATGCTTAAGTAGTTTACAGTTGTTGGTTTTTAGTTCTTAGTTTTTAAAACAAAGTCATAGAAACTATCAACTACTAACAATAAACGGTCAACCAAATATGGCTACAGAAAATAAAAATTTATCTCAATACGATAAAACAACAATCCCAAACTCGAAAAATTTTCGGTTTGGGATTGTTGTTTCAGAATGGAATGACACAATTACTGAAGGTCTTTTTCAAGGGGCTTTTGATGCTTTAATAGACTGCGGAGCTATCAAGGAGAATATTGTAAGGTGGAATGTACCAGGAAGTTTTGAGTTAATCTATGGTTGTAAAAAAATGCAGGAATCCTACGATATGCTTGATGCGGTAATAGCTATTGGTAGTGTTATTCAGGGAGAAACAAAGCATTTTGATTTTGTATGCGACGGAGTCACTCAGGGAATTAAGGATTTAAATATCCAGAGTGATATTCCTGTAATCTTTTGTGTTCTTACTGATAATAATATGCAGCAATCGATTGATCGATCAGGTGGTAAACACGGTAATAAAGGTACAGAGGCTGCTATCGCTGCGATAAAAATGGCACAATTACGAAAAGATGCTAAGTTCTAGGAAGGGATATTACACGCTTTCTATACTACCTTAACTTTTTATGAATCCTAAAAATGGCATTATACTTGATGTTGATATTTTCAATGTTATTGTAATGCTAAAAGCTTTAGATTACTATGCATTTTAAGTATATTTGGATAATATAAAAAGAAAGGAGCATCACGTGAAATTAAGTATCCCTAAGAGAAAAACAAATCGAAGATATAACTATACTCCAAGGTATTACGAAGGAAAGAGTAAAGGAAATATTTATGATTTCGAAAATAGAATTACTAAATATCGTGAAACTAGAAATGCAATTGACTTCGGATCTCAATGGAGTGAAGATCGAAAAGCTAGCAGAAATAGAGGCAATCGAGAAATAAATCGAAGAGTTATTTATGTTGCATTTGTACTAATCTTTATCTTTTTATATTTAATTGATTTTGATTTATCCATATTTACTGCCCGACAATAAATGTCAGATATCATCCAACTATTACCGGATCACGTAGCCAATCAAATAGCTGCCGGAGAGGTGGTGCAGAGACCGGCTTCCGTAGTTAAAGAACTATTAGAAAATGCGATTGATGCCAGAGCTACTCATATAAAATTGATTGTTAAAGAAGCTGGAAAAACACTTATCCAAGTGATTGATGATGGTTTAGGTATGAGTGTCACAGATGCTCGACTCAGTTTCGAACGACACGCAACTTCCAAAATAAAAACAGCAGAAGATCTTTTTCAACTCAATACCAAAGGGTTTAGAGGAGAAGCACTTGCATCTATTGCAGCGATTGCTCATGTGGAGTTAAAGACCAAACAGGAAGATGATGAGGTCGGAACAGAGATTAAAATAGAAGGTAGTGAAGTCGTTTCTCAAGAAGTTTGCGTTACACCAAAAGGAACTTCTATTAGTGTTAAGAATTTATTTTATAACATTCCTGCACGCCGTAATTTTCTGAAATCAAATGCAGTAGAGCTACGTCACATTATTGATGAATTTCATAGAGTAGCGATGGTACATGCTGATATTAAATTTGACATGTATCACAACGGAAGTGAGGTTTTTAGTTTACCAATTTCTAATTGCAGACAACGAATTGTCCATATTTTTGGAGGGAAAACTAATGAGAAACTAGTTCCGGTTGATGAAGAAACCGATTTAGTAAGTATTACAGGATTTGTGTGCAAGCCTGAGTATGCAAAACGTACTCGAGGAGAGCAGTTCTTTTTTGTAAACAATAGGTTTATTAAAAGTGCTTACCTGAATCATGGAGTGAATTCTGCATTCGAAGGATTACTGAAAGAGAAAACACATCCTAGTTATTTTATTTATCTAACAGTAGATCCAATATCAATAGATATTAATATTCACCCTACAAAAACTGAAATTAAGTTTGATGATGAACATGCGTTGTATGCAATGTTGCGATCTACGATAAAACATAGTTTAGGACAATTTAATGTTGCGCCTATATTAGATTTTAATAGAGATGCATCTATGGATACTCCGTATGAGTATAAAAGTAAAATGGTGAAAACGCCAACCATAGAAGTTGATCGAAATTTTAATCCTTTTAAAGAGGAAAAGAAAGAAGATTCATCATTTTCTTCTGCCAAAAGTTATTCTAGTTTTAAGAAAGAATCTACAGGTAGTTGGGAAAATTTATATGCTGGTCTGGATACTACAGAAATACCGTCTAAACCTACTGAAAGTGAATTTTCTTCCATACAGTTTGAAAGTTCTGAGGTAACCGGTTCTTTATTTAATAGTGATCAGGAAGCCGCATTGGAGCATAATACGACATATCAGCTAAGACGAAAATATATTGTGACTACTATTAAAAGTGGTATGGTGATTATTAATCAACACAGAGCACATCAGAGGATATTGTATGAAGAGGTGTTGCGCAATATTACAATGGCTAGTGCTGTAAGCCAGCAGTTACTATTTCCTCTAAAGTTATCTTTTTCTAAACAAGAAATAGCGTTGTTAAAGTCTGTGCGCGAACATTTAGAAAATACTGGCTTTGTTTTTGGAGATATTGCAGGAGAAGAAATATCTATTTCTGGTATACCTACCGTAACTACCGAAAGTGAAGTTTCTGTACTCTTAGAGAAGTTAGTTAGTGATATAGAACAGGAAGTACCTGATAGTGGATTTTCTTTAACTGATTTATTGGCAAGATCTATTTCAGGGAGCATAGCTGTGAGAACAGGAGTGGATCTAGCCAAAGAGCAACAACAGCATATAGTAAATAGTCTTTTTGCTTGCACAGAACCAACAGTAACACCAGATAATAAGCCAACTTTCATCACGTTAACAGTAGATGATATAGATAAAAAATTTTAAAAGTAAATGAGGGGAATTTCACCAGCTGTAAAGCACATATTAATTATTAATGTAATTTTTTGGATAGGAACAATATCTTTAGGAAGAGGAGTTTTATTTGAGAACCTTTTTGCCTACCATTTTGTTATGAGTGATTTGTTTAAGCCTTGGCAGGTTTTTACGCATATGTTTATGCATGCAGGATATGTTCCAACTCCAGGAGGTGGAGAGACAATTTATTTTCAGCATATATTATTTAATATGTTCGGTCTTTGGATGTTTGGAACGCCAGTTGAGAAGTTTTTAGGAACAAAGAAGTTTGTGTTTTTTTATATTTCCGCAGGTTTGGGAGCTTTATTAATACACGCTGGATGGGATTATTTTCAGTTTCAGTCAGAACTTACTTCCTTAGTAAATGCTGGTTTTGATAAGGAATCAGTTTTGGGGATACTTAACGAGGGACATATGACTCATCCAGAATATGATAAATGGGCATTAGTTCTAGGTGATGATGGATTTCAAAGTCTTGGAAGAAATTTCATGGGTACTTTGGTAGGTGCTTCTGGAGCTTTAATGGGAGTACTGGTCGCTTTTGGTGTTTTGTTTCCAGAGACACCGTTAATGTTGATATTTCTTCCTATACCTATAAAAGCAAAATATTTTATTCCTGCTATACTCTTATTAGATCTATTTTCTATGCTGTCAGGATATTCCATTTTTAGCCCATCAAATACGGCTTATTTAGCTCACTTAGGAGGAGCTCTGTTTGGATTTATGATGGTTTGGTACTGGAAAAAGAATTCGTTTAATCAAAATCGTTGGAACTAATGTCGCAGATAGACGATTTAAAATTGAAGTTTAAGAGATTTACTATTATTGAGAAATTGATAGTAATCAATATTGTTGTATTCGTATCTTTTTACCTGTTAAATACGTTTGCTTTCTTGTTTAATGCTTCTAGTGGCTTTTTGATGGATTGGTTTGTCTTTCCAAAAGAGTTTAGTAGCTTTTTGACACAACCTTGGTCCATTATAACGTATGCTTTTTTACATAGTGGTCTTTGGCATATTGCATCCAATATGATTATCCTTTATTTTTCAGGAAGATATTTTGTCTCTTATCTTACAGGAAAGAGAGTGTTAACTGTTTATTTTCTGGGAGCAATTTTTGGAGCAGTACTTTACATGCTATCTTATAATTTATTTCCGGCTTTTTCGGAAGTAGGTGATTCAGTATTGTTAGGAGCTTCTGCTTCGGTTATGGCAATATTGATAGCCATAGCAACGTATATACCTAACATGAGCATTAGATTAATGTTTATAGGTAGTATTAAGTTCTGGTGGATAGCGGCTTTTTTTGTTATAATGGATCTTATCCAAATACCTGCTAGCAATGCAGGTGGTCATATCGCTCATCTCGGAGGAGCATTATTTGGTTATTTGTATGCTAGTCAGTTAAAGAAAGGCAATGATATAGGAAGTTGGTTTGAGAAGTTAATGGATGGAGTGGTAAGTCTTTTTAAGCCAAGAAATAAAAGTCCTTTAAAAACAGTGCATAAAGCTAAGAAACCAAGAAACACTACTAAAACAACAACTTCCTCAACTACTAAAAACCCCAATCAAGCTCAGATAGACGCAATACTTGATAAAATTAGTAAAAGTGGTTACGATAGCTTAACCAAACAAGAAAAAGACTTTTTGTTTAAAGCGGGCAAAGATTAATCATGAGAAAACTGGTTAATAAGATTATATTTTTTATCAATTCGGTAGTGGCTTTTGCATTATTGATGTCATATTTATTGCCATATATTTCTCCGCAAACATTTCCGTTATTATCTGTATTGAGTCTTACTGTACCCATTTTAATTGTTATTAACGTTCTTTTTCTGTTGTATTGGGCAATACTCTTAAAACGTAAGATGTTATTGTCATTAATAGTGCTAATTCTTGGAATTTCTCATGTATCTTCTTTATATAAATTAAGAGGAAAATCATCTGATGAAATTAGTGAAAGTACACTTTCATTGTTCAGTTTTAATGTCCACGCTTTTAATCGGTTTAAATGGATTGATTCGGACATCATACCAAAGGATATTTCTAAATTGGTAAGAGATGAGAACCCTGATATTTTTTGTGCACAAGAGTTTTATAATAATCCAGATATAGATTTTAAGCAATACGATCATAAGTATGAATACTTTCATCACGGTAGTCAAGAATTGGCATTAGTTATTTTTTCTAAATATCCGTTTATAAATAAAGGCTCGCTAAGTTTTAAGAAGACTGCCAATAATGTGATTTTTGCCGATATTGCGACGCCGTCTGATACTATTAGAGTGTACAATGTCCATTTACAATCTCACGGAATTAGTACTAAAACTCATGATTTAGCGAAGGCGGATTCTCAGAAGTTGTTCAAACGGATACAAGTTTCCTTCAAAAAACAACAAAGCCAAGCAGAACAGCTTATCGAGCATATGAAATCATCACCATATAAGAATATCGTAATGGGTGATTTTAATAATACAGCATATTCGTATATATATGACAAGATAAAATCGGAAAACCTTCAGGATACTTTTAAGGAAGCAGGTAAAGGGTTCGGGAAAACCTTTAATTTTGAGCTGTTTCCGGCCAGGATCGATTTTATTTTAGTTCCAGAAGATACTGAAGTAGTAGATTTTAAAAGTTTTGATATAGAACTTTCTGATCACTATCCTATATTTTCAAGAATCAAACTATAGCTTATAAAATATAAAGATTGCTTTAAACATATAACGGGGATTAGCAAGCACACTTGATCTTAAAGCTTTATTTATTTTCTAAACGAGTAGCTTTATTTTTTATACTTTTCTCCCAATCATCGGCAAAAATAGCGTGGCCATTTTTTGTCATTAGTTTCATTTTTTCTATTACAGCTTCTTGTATTTGTATTGGAAAATTATAGAGTTTCTTGCTAATTTTAGTAATTCTTCCATCAGAAATTTCACTGTTCTGATGTTTAATAGTTACTCTGCTTTTTTTATAATAAGCTATAATTTTTACTCTACCATCTTCATACATACTATGCGTAGTGGTGCCATATACTATTATAGGGTCTACTTCACCGTCACCATCAAGATCTGATAATTGTGAGTATTGATTCCAGAAACCGATTGAAGTTTCCCATTCTTGATCTATCTCACCTTTAATTGTTGATCTTTTCTTAAATTGATTTTTTTCAACTCTTAAGTTTAACCCATATATATTATCGTATAAGGTATCTTTTTCTTCGTTTACGACATTTTTATGGTCAGTTAGTAACAAATAATATTCACCTGATTTGTCTTTATAATTATATGCTTGGTATAATGGGTTAGAAATACCTAATTGAATCTGTCTCCTATTAGAGAAAATAGTATTCATCTCTTTTTTGGAAAGTTTTCTAGCCAGTGTTGTGTCCATGGGTATGGTAGCGTGTTTTTGTATGGGCAACACTTCAATGTTTTCTATTTGACTTTTAGAATCTTCCTTTGATTCTTTAGTTTGTTTTCCGCAAGAGAAAAAGGTTATTAAAACGGTAAAAAGTAGAAATCTATTCATAGGAAAACAGGGTTAAAAAGAAATATGTACAACTAGTTTTGTATTAAATGTAAAGAATATTTTCTAAATAAGCGCATTTACATCATCCAACAGTCTAATTGATCCGTTATAATGTGCCAGAGTAACCCTATAGCCACAACTCTTGTTTTTTTAGGAAATAATAAAATAGTATATATGATTATAGCGTATATACTGTGCAAAATGTGAAATCCAATACTACATCGATTTGGATCAAAAATTGGATCTGCCAATAAGTGATCAATATCAATCAACATGGTTCCGAGAAAAATGAGATATACTTTTTTCCATTGTTTAGGAAAGAAAAGTAAAGCAATAGCTAACGGTATTACAAAATGAAATCCGTAATGTATAATTAGTCGAAACATCAAAAAATTGATTGATTCTCTAGGTAGGTAAGCGCATTTGTTCCTTCATTAAACAATAGGTCTAAAATAGAAAGATTGGGAATGAAACCGTGTTTGTCCGAAAATACCTGAATGTATGTTTCTAGTTTATGCGTTTCTTGTTTTTTAGAATTCACTAAGATTCTCATATCATTCAGATCTTCTGGATCTTTTTTATAATCTTTAGTTTTGGTGTATGAAGAGCTTAATTGTAGGCAATCAAAAATAACCTCCATACATTCGTAATTGAAATCTAATAAAAAATCTTTTCTTTTTTCGAAAAGATGAACCATTTCATCTTCGTAATACTCAAAAAAAGGAGAGGTTCTGTAAGCGGATTGGATAGATTTCCAATGTATGGATTGCCACGGAAACTCATTTTCTACGCGTACATTCTTATACAATTGTTTAGTTCCATTACCTATGTGTTTTATGGGTATGGTCAATAAGAGTTTCCCATTTGCTCCATAGATATAGCTCCTATTTCGATACGTTTGCTTTTGGTAATTGTCCTGATGCTCAAAAACAATTGTATCCGATTGTGCTATTGCGACATATTGCTCAACAGATCCAAAATACATAGGATGAAGTAGGGTAGCTTTCAATAGTTAGAATTGTTTTTCGATACCTAGGAAATAATCTTACGCTGCTTTCTTTCTTTTTCGATACTTGCTAAAAACTATATAACCAATCAGCGCGATCAAGAAGTAATAGAAATAAGATACAGGCTTTCCGTTACCACCTACTGTGGTAAATAGACGCTCCCATCGTATTTTATTAAAAAGTCCTTTGGCATTGGTATCCCAGCTCATCCAGATAAAAACAGGTTTCCCTACAATATGATTTGCTGGTACATACCCCCAAGCCCGACTATCCTCACTATTATGACGATTGTCACCCATCATCCAGTAATAATCTTGTTTAAAAGTATATGTGTCGATAGGATTTCCGTTTAATAATACCTGAGTTTTATTAACAGATAATTTATTGTCAATTCCCATTTCAGATCCTTCATAGACTTCTATGATTCTTCGATATAAAGAAAAACTTTTAAGGTCCATTTTTACTGTTTTTCCAGCTTCCGGGATATAAATGGCACCAAAATTATCTCGGTTCCAGTTTACTTTGCCACTATTAGGAAAAATACCAAACTCTTTCTTTCCAGGAGGAGTGATTGTTCTTTTTATGCTAGTTACATTAGGATGATTTTTAAACTTAGTAGCAGCTTCTTCTGTTAGTCCTCCTGATTGAAATATTTCATTATTATAACCAAACTCGTTTGGTTTAATCCCATAACGATTGTACAGATTTTGGGTATTAAAACGATTACCTTTCGTAGTCCCCGTGTAGGAAAACTGTAGTTGAGCTCTATCAGGTAACTCAGTTTGTTTCCCATTGATATAGACATATCCATCAACAACCGATAAGGAATCACCAGGGACACCTACACACCGTTTTACGTAATTAGACTTTTTATCAATAGGTTTATAGACATGAATCCCAGATGGATCTCTAAAAAAACGTACCGTATCGACTGGCCAGCTAAATACAACAATATCATTGCGTTTAATTTTCTGAAAACCTGGTAATCTGAAATATGGATATTGTATATCGCTATTATATGATTTAGTCTTTATTACTGGAATAGTGTCATGTACCATAGGAAAAGAAACCGATGTCATAGGTGTTCTAGCACCATAATGAAACTTACTCACAAACAAGAAGTCTCCTACCAATAGTGTTCTTTCTAAAGATCCAGTAGGTATGGTATAAGGCTGCATAAAGTATGTATGCACTAGTGTCGCTGCAACTACTGCAAAAAGAATAGAGCTTATCCATTCTCCAGTACTAGTTTTCGGTTTTAGATCTCTATCTTCTATGTGTTTAACATCTAGCATATAGTTTACATAGTAGATATAGAATCCTAATGTTACGATTACAAGTATAGTATCTGTTGTGGCGTTTTTCCCAAAACTTCTAATGGTTTCTACCCATATTACAGGAAGCATGATTACATTGATCACAGGGATAAACAATAATATAACCCACCACCACGGACGATTAATTATTTTCATTAATACTACTGCATTGTATACTGGTACTCCTGCTTCCCAAGCTTTTCTTCCTGCTTTAACGTATAATTTCCAAGTTCCTAAGAAATGTATTACTTGTACCGCCAGGAAAAATATAAACCATTCTGATAGTGTCATTCTATATATGTTTTTAGTATAAGTGTAAGTAACATCAAAAGTGTTACACTTTTTCTTTTTTTAGTTATAGACCTAAAACGTCTTTCATCCCGAAAACTCCTGTTTTACCAGATAACCATTCTGCAGCTACAACGGCACCAAGTGCGAATCCCTGACGATTATGTGCAGTATGTTTGATTTCTATATCATCTACTGCTGATGTATAGGTAACCGTATGTGTACCAGGAACGTTTTCAATTCTTTTTGCTACAATAGGAATTGTGTTATCGTCTCCCTTGTCTAATTGCCAAGCATCCTTATCAGTGTTTTCTATAATCCCTTCTGCTAATGTAATTGCCGTTCCGCTAGGAGCATCCAATTTCTGAGTATGATGAATTTCTTCCATATGGATGTCATATCCATCTATTGGATTCATCATGTTAGCTAATTTTTTGTTTAATTCAAAAAATAGGTTAACCCCTAAGCTGTAATTTGAAGCGTAAATAAAACCACCTCTTTTTTCCTTACAAAGAGATACGATATGATCATAATGATCCAGCCAACCTGTGGTTCCTGAAACAATAGGTACCCCAGCGTTAAAGCAGTTCGTAATGTTATTTACTGCAGCGGATGGAATGCTAAAATCAATAGCTACATCAGCAACAGATACATCATATTCTTTATCATCCTTATCTACGGTGAGTACAATAGTATGACCTCTTTCTGTAGCAATTTTTTCTATGGTTTTACCCATTCTGCCATATCCTAGTAGCGCAATATTCATATTTTTAGTGATGGTGGTTATAAAATTTAGAAACTGTAATTTAGTGACATACCATAATTGGGTTTACCACCTAATTCATTAAAATTTACTTTTGGTTTAAAGGATAGGTCTTTAGAAACATTAAATTGCTGTAAATGAGCAGTTACATTGGCATCAATGATATTTAGTACATATAAACCTACTGTAATCATTATTGATAATTCCTGATCCTTTCTAAAGCGTCGTTGTCGATCTATTAATTGTTCATTAGTAAGAACAGATAATCTATTGGTCGGATCATCTGGGACACCTGCTAATCTACTTTTATAAAAATCACGAGCTTCGGTATACAAATCATTATTAAATTTATAATAATATATTCCGGCTCCCAGCGCACCATAAACAATCGGTATTTTCCAATACTTTCCGGTATGAGCTTGTCCGAGTCCTGGTAAGATAGCTGAATAAAAAGCCGCCCGAGCAGGAGCTAAGGGTTCATAAGGTCTTAATTTTTGATTCTTTTTCTTCTTCTTTTTTACGGCTACTTCTTCAGTAACCACTTTTAGTTCTTCGTTTTCATTCTCTTCTTGAGAAAAAATAGAATGAACACAAAAAAACAGGAATAGGATAATATAAAAGGACTTAGTTTTCACTATCAATGAGTTTCTTTAGGCGTTTAAAATCTTCTTCTGAAGAAAACGGGATAATTAATTTCCCACGTCCGTTACTGGAAACCTTCACGTCAATCTTTGCTCCAAAATACTCTGAGAAATCTTTGATTCCTTTTAGGATATATTGGGGAGCTTTACTTTCCGTTTTTTCAGTAGTAGGTTTTTCTTCTTTGTTATTTAAAGACCTAACTAATTTTTCAGTGTTACGAACAGATAATGAATCTCCAATAATTTTTTCATAAATATCAAGCTGTTGTTGCTGATCTTGGATATTAATCAATGCTCTTCCATGACCCATAGAGATAAATCCATCTCGAATACCAGTTTGTACAATAGGATCTAATTTTAATAATCTTAAGTAATTAGCAATCGTAGATCTTTTTTTACCTACACGATCACTTAATTGTTCTTGGGTTAGTTTAATCTCATCGATTAATCTTTGATAGGATAATGAAATCTCGATAGGGTCTAAATCCTGACGTTGAATATTTTCTACCAGTGCCATTGTCAATGACTCTTGGTCATCTGCAATACGAATATAGGCGGGAATGGTTTTTAATCCAACCAATTTAGACGCTCTAAAACGTCTTTCTCCACTTACTAGTTGATACTTGTCAAAATCTAACTTACGAACTGTAATCGGCTGGATTACACCTATTTCTTTTATAGAAGTAGCAAGTTCTTGTAGTGTTTCATCATTAAAACTTGTACGCGGCTGAAAAGGATTTACTTCAATACTAGTGAGATCCAATTCTATAATATTTCCAACCACTTTATCGGCATTTTTATCTTCTGCCGATTTGATATCATTTTCCGGGTCTTTCAGTAAAGCTGATAACCCTCTGCCTAAAGCTTGTTTTTTCTTTGCCTTCGCCATGAATCCTTAACTATTTTTCTTTATAATCTCGTGCGCCAAACTTAAGTAATTGCTGGCACCTTTACTAGAAGCATCGTAATTTATTATGCTTTCGCCATAACTAGGTGCTTCGCTTAAACGGATATTTCTCTGAATGATTGTTTTAAAAACCATTTCATTAAAATGTTTTTGTACTTCTTCGACTACTTGATTAGATAATCGCAACCTAGAGTCATACATGGTTAACAATAACCCTTCGATATCCAGATGTTGATTGTGGATTTTCTGAACACTTTTTATTGTATTTAGTAATTTTCCTAAACCTTCAAGCGCAAAATATTCACATTGAATAGGAATAATTACCGAATCCGATGCTGTAAGTGCATTAAGTGTTAACAAACCAAGTGATGGAGCGCAGTCTATCAAAATATAATCATATGCTGATTTAAGATGTTCAATAGCCTTTTTTAGCATATATTCTCGTTCGTCCTTATCTACTAGTTCAATCTCTATAGCCACCAGATCAATATGCGCTGGTATAATATCTACATTAGGAGAATTAGTCTCTAATATTGCCTCTTCAGGTTTAATAGTATGTTCCAGAATCTGATAGGTTCCTTTTTCAATACTTTCCACGTCTAGTCCCAGTCCCGAAGTCGCATTGGCTTGAGGGTCTGCATCTATTAGTAATACTTTTTTCTCTAATACTCCTAGAGAAGCTGCTAAATTTACAGAAGTGGTTGTTTTACCAACACCACCTTTTTGATTGGCAATCGCTATTATTTTACCCATGTGGGGAGATTTGGATTTAAGCGATAAAAATACAATTAATTATACATTATAAAAATGAAAAATATTAACAGTGTTTAATAAAAAAGGCCATCAGCTGAAACTGATGGCCTTCGGGATGAATAATAAGTTTAAATTATTCTTTTTCTGGCATTAGTATACCTAAAATATATCCAGCATCTACATATTTTTTAGCTACATTCTGAATATCTTGTTTAGATAACTTTATGATAGTTTCAGCATAGGTTTCTCCAATCACTATTGGTGTTTGATTATAATCCGCATTCTGAAGATTGCTCAGCCAAAATGAGTTTTGTTTACTTTTTTCTTTATAGTCTAATAATCTAGATTCTTTAATTTTAGAAAGATCCTTATCAGTTGGTCCTTCTTTTACGATTTTTTGTAACTCGGCAATAGCGGCATCAGTTAATTTTTTTACGTTTTCCGGACCGCAAGGAAAACTTATGCTAAAGTTATAACTTCCATAGGGTAGTTTGTTAAGTCTTCCTCTAGCACCGACACCATAAACACCACTTTCTTCTTCTCTCAGTTTTTCAATTAACTTAATAGAAAGGACTTCTCCCAGAACTTTTATGGCTAAATCTTCGGATTTATTATATTCTGTTTCACCTCTCCAAATTATATTTACAGAGCTTTTGGGGTCTTTACCTTTGTATACTATTTTTTCATGAGCTCCAGATATTGGCCTAAAATCGGAAACGTTATAGGTTTCATCTTTGCCAGTGTCTGGTAAACTAGCAATATACTTTTCTACATATTCTTTCAGTTTAACTTCCTCAATACTTCCTACTAGGTAGAAATTGAACCCGCCAACACCTGCAAATCTCTCTTTATATTTTTGGTACGCAAGTTCATAATTAACGGCATCTAATTTTTCTGAAGTAGGAAAACCAGTATATCTTGGGCTTTCCCCATATTGAAATTTATTAAACGCTTCACTAAAATAATTTTGTGGATTAGAAAGATAATTTGTTAAAAATCCTTTTTGTTTTTCTAGTTCTGTTCTAAATGCTTTCTCATCTTTATTTACATCCGTAAAGTATAAATACAGTTGTTGGAATAGTGTTTCCATATCTTTAGGAGTTGTAAAACCATTGAAACCTTCAGAGATGCTACCTATATAGGGGCTTAATGCGACAATTTTTCCAGACATCACTTTCCTGATGTCATTACGTGATAGTCCACCTAAACCGGTTTGTGATACACTACCACTTCCAAAAGTAATTTGCAGATATTCTTCATCAGTATATAAAGAGTTTCCTCCATAACTAAATGCAGAAAATAAAATTTCATCGTTTTTAAAATCAGTTTTTTTATAGGTGATTCTTGCTCCGTTGCTTAATTCTAGAACTGTATAACCTAATTTTTCATTAGTTTTAGAAGAAACGATTTTTCCAGGAACCGGCATATTTTCGATCAGGTTTTCACGAACTTCTTCGTCCTTATAATCTTCGATTTCAGAAGTCTCTACTGCATTTAATAAGGAAATGATTTCTTCTTTTGTAACCTGCTTTAGTCCTTCTTTTTCTGGTCCAGTCATTACTACGACACGGTTATCATCGTGTAAAAAATTCTTAATTAACTCATTTACTTCTTCTAGAGTAATGGTTGGTAATTGTGATATTGTATATTCATATTCCCATTCGATTCCAGGAATAGGTTCCTGTTCAAGGTAGTTATTAATATATTCTCCTATGATTCTATTAGATTCTCTTTTATCTTTATCCTTGAACGATTTTTCCCATCTTGCCGAAATATCTTTTTTTGCTCTATCCAGTTCTCCTTTTTTGAATCCGTATTGTTGTACTCTTTTGTTCTCCTGTAGAATTACTTTCAAAGCATTAAGTTGTCCAGTTTCAGAAGTCAAAGCGAACGACTGATATGCTTTCTTATTTCTTGCGAAAATGCCACTGTGGCTACTCCCTGCAAATACGAAAGGTGGATTGGGTTTGTTTCTTAGTTCGTTAAGACGGTTATTCATCATTTGAGTAAAAACCCCCTCTACAATATTCTTTCTGTAATCACTTACCGTAGTCATTGGTTCTGAAATCTCTCTATCCTTATACATTAGTCTTACAATAGAGTTAGATGCTTCTTTGTCTGAAACTACCGCGATAAGAGTTTCCTTGTGATTTGGCGTGCCATAAGTTTCTCTTTTTTTAGGATTCTCTGGCATTTGGATACCGCTGAAATGATCTTTTATCTTTTGTTCTAAAATTGTAACATCGAGATCTCCAACAGCAACTACTGACATTAAATCAGGTCTGTACCAATCTTTATAATAGCTTCTTACATCTTCATATTTAAAGTTTTCGAGATTTTCTTTTGTACCTATAGGCAAACGTTCAGAATATTTAGAATTATAGGCAATTATGGGTAAGTATTTTTGAAGCATTCTTTCATTAGCACCTTTACCTATGCGATACTCTTCTAGGACAACACCTCTTTCTCCATCAATCCCTTCTTCTGTTAGCTCCGCATTGTGCGCCCAATCTTCAATTATTTGGAAACCTTTTTCTAACTTTTCGGGATCATCACTAGGGATAGGCAATATATACACTGTTTGGTCAAAGCTGGTATATGCATTCAAATCTGCGCCAAATTTTACTCCAATAGTTTGTAAGTAGTCAATCAGATCATTCTTTTTGAAATTCTTCGTGCCATTGAAGTTCATGTGCTCCATAAAATGAGCAAGTCCTAATTGATTTTCATTTTCTAAAATGGATCCTGCATTTACAACTAGCCTTAGTTCTACTTTATCTTCTGGTTTTCCATTGTTTCGGATGTAATAGGTGAGGCCATTATCTAATTTTCCTATTTTTACATTAGGGTCTACCGGGATTTTTGCCTCATTTTCTATACTATTAGATACTCCCGATTCTTTATTAGTTGTTTGTGCAATTATAGTAAGTGGGATGCTACATAAAAATGCTCCGATAAGCGCTATAGAAATTTTTTTCCTCTTCATTGATGAATTATTAGTATAAACTCGTTCTAGAATTTACTAGAAGCCTAAAATAGTTAAAAAATCGATTTAAAGAATATTGTAAGAGATAGGGGGTGACTAATTAATTTTTTATTTAACCTTTTTAAAATTCTCTTGAATATTACTTTAATAAACCATTATTTGCTAATACGTGTTCTTTAGTTTGTTTCTGTTAGACTCCATATGTATTTTAAAAAAAAAACTGAATACCAGAAAAAAATCCGATATTCAGTAATGTTCAATTTATATGATGTGTTTTATTTACTCTTTTTAGCTCGAATTGCAGCTTCTAGCATATCCCACATTTGCTCAGGAACTTGATCCAATAAGTTGAATTGTCCAGCTCCTTTCAGCCATTCTCCTCCATCTAATGTGATTACTTCACCATTAACATATGCAGAAAAATCAGAAACAAGGTATGCTGCTAAGTTTGCTAATTCTTGATGTTCTCCTAAACGCTGTAGTGGTACTTTTTTAGAAAGATCAAACTTATCCTTCATATCTCCAGGTAATAATCTATCCCAAGCACCTTTAGTTGGAAAAGGCCCTGGAGCAATTGCATTAAATCGCATTCCATATTTGGCCCATTCTACCGCAAGTGATCGTGTCATAGCTAATACTCCCGCTTTAGCAGTTGCACTTGGTACTACGTACGCAGAACCGGTCCAAGCATAAGTAGTCACTATGTTTAAAACATTAGTATTTTGATATTTTGTATCAATCCAGTGTTTTCCAAAAGCAAGAGTACAGTTTTTAGTTCCTTTTAGTACAATATCAATAATGGTATCAAAAGCATTAGCGGATAAACGTTCTGTAGGAGAGATAAAATTTCCTGCCGCGTTATTTAATAGTATATCTACGGTTCCGAATGCTTCTAAAACCTGATCTCTCATAGCTTCTACTTGATCATAATGCCTTACATCACATTGTACAGGTATACAAGTTCCTCCTGTTTCTTCTTCAAGTTCTTTTACAGTACCTTGTAGTTTTTCGAGATTACGTGAGGTAATAGCTACTTTGGCACCAAGTTCCATAAAATACTTGGTCATTGATTTACCTAATCCGCTACCACCACCGGTAACTACAATGTTTTTTCCTTCCAAGGCCCCATCACGAAGCATTTTATCAGTATAGCTCATATGTTTTGTATTAATATCGTTCGTTATTTTTGTGAAAGTTACAATTTAATTTTAAAATACTATGCACGCATAGTATTTTAAAATTATTCTAAGGTCGAAATTAAAATTTCCAAAATGGTAATCGCCGCATCGCTTATTTTGGTTCCAGGACCAAATATAGCAACAGCTCCTTCCTGAAATAGAAATTCATAATCATCAGGAGGAATTACTCCACCTACAATAACCATAATGTCTTCTCTTTCATATTTCTTTAATTCGGCAATAATTTGAGGGACTAAAGTTTTGTGTCCTCCAGCTAATGAGGAAACACCTACAATATGTACATCATTCTCCACAGCTTGTTTTGCGGCTTCCTCCGGAGTTTGAAATAAAGGACCTATATCTACATCAAAACCTACATCAGCATAACTAGTAGCAACAACTTTAGCTCCACGGTCATGACCATCTTGTCCCATTTTTGCAATCATTATTCTAGGTCTTCGACCCTCGAGATCTGAATATTTGTTAGCTAATTCTCTTGCTTTATTAAATGATTTATCGTCTTTTATTTCTTTAGCGTACACTCCTGTAAATGATTTTATTTCTGCTTTATATCTTCCAAATTCTTTTTCGAGAGCATCACTAATTTCCCCTAAGGTAGCTCTTAATCGCGCAGCATCCACAGCTAAAGCTAATAAGTTTTTCTCATCATCTTTAGCCGCTTTTGTTAGATTAAGCAGTGCTTGTTGTACCGCTTTTTCGTCTCTAGAGTTTTTTACTTTATTTAGACCATCAATTTGTTGTTTTCTTACAGCATTATTATCTACTTTCAGGGTAGCGATATGTTCTTCTTCTTCTAGTTGAAATTTATTAACTCCGATAATTAAATCTTGTTGACTATCGATTCTAGCTTGCTTACGAGCTGCCGCTTCTTCTATGCGCATTTTAGGAATTCCAGCTTCTATCGCTTTAGTCATTCCCCCTAATTCCTTAACTTCTTCTATAAGTTTCCAGGCTTTTTCTGCTATATCATTTGTTAAAGATTCTACATAGTAGCTTCCGGCCCAAGGATCAACAGTACGTGTTATTTGAGTTTCTTCCTGAAGGTATATTTGTGTATTTCTAGCTATTCTGGCAGAAAAATCAGTAGGTAATGCTATAGCTTCATCTAATGCATTGGTATGCAAACTTTGCGTGCCTCCAAAAGCCGCTGCGCTAGCTTCTATACAGGTCCTGGCTACATTGTTAAAGGGATCTTGTGCGGTTAAACTCCATCCGCTGGTCTGACAATGTGTTCTGAGCATTAAGGATTTTGGATTTTTAGGATTGAATTGTTTAATCAGTTTAGCCCAAAGCATACGTGCTGCTCTCATTTTTGCAATTTCCATGAAATGATTCATTCCTATTGCCCAGAAAAATGATAGACGAGGAGCGAAAGAATCAACATCTAAACCAGCATCAATCCCTTTTCTGATATATTCTAATCCATCCGCTAATGTATATGCTAATTCAATATCACAAGTTGCTCCCGCTTCTTGCATATGGTATCCGGAAATACTTATTGGATTAAATTTAGGCATGTTTTTAGAGCAATATTTAAAAATATCGCTGATGATCCTCATGGATGGAGTAGGTGGATAAATATAGGTGTTACGTACCATAAATTCCTTCAGGATATCATTCTGAATAGTTCCTGATAACAATTTTTGATCGACTCCTTGTTCTTCTGCTGCTACAATATAAAAAGCCATTATTGGTAAAACCGCTCCATTCATTGTCATAGAGACAGACATCTTATCTAGTGGTATCTGATCGAAGAGTACTTTCATATCTTCTACTGTGTCGATGGCTACTCCAGCCATTCCTACATCTCCAAATACTCTCTCATGATCACTGTCATATCCGCGATGTGTAGCAAGATCAAAAGCCACAGAGAGTCCTTTTTGACCTGCTGCAAGATTTCTACGATAAAAAGCATTACTTTCTTCTGCAGTAGAGAATCCGGCATATTGTCTAATAGTCCAAGGTCTTCTTACATACATAGTAGAGTAGGGGCCACGCAAATAAGGAGGTATTCCAGCTACGAAATTAAGATGGGGAAGATTTTTTATATCTTCTTTGCTATATTCAGATTTTATTTCAATTCCTTCCGAAGTAGTAAAGATCTCCTTTTCAGAAGATGAATCGGAAGCTTTACTCTCTGGACGTAACGTAATATGTTGAATATTTTTTCTGGTCATTTTTAAAATTTCATTTTTTCAATATATCCATCAAAATTTACTTCAAACGGAGTTGTAAGATTGATCATAAATGTTTGCTTATCTGCCGTAATTATATAAAAATTACTAAATATTCGAATGTCTTCCTCTACATTATCGACCTGGAATATAGATCTAAACATGGTGAAATCCTTATTTTTTGCGTAAGCAGCGGTAAGTTTTTTAAAGTTGAGGTCAGTAACAAGGCTTACTTGATTGTTTTTTTGCTTGATAATGGACAGCAACATAGCAGCATCTTGCTTACTAAAATTCATATAAGGAAGAGTGTTTAAGGTATAGGTTGATCTAGTATAAGAGTCAAAGAACAAATAAAAATCTCCTTCCATGTCTCTCATACTTTCTAGTCTTCTCATTTCATTAGTTAACTGGGATCTTGTGAGAGAGGAGTCTAGTATGGATCTATAAGTTTCTAATGTAAGTTGTTTAAATCCTTTAGGTAGAAACGTTTTGATCAATCCATTCTCTAGATGGAAGTAATTACCTTCTAATATCTGGATGGTGTTATCATTTGATTTTTCTATCCAATTTTGGGTTTCCTGTAAAACAGTATTACACGAAATTAAAATCAGCAAAGAACCAATAAGAAGATATAGTCTTATTCTCATTGAAGAAAACATTAATAAAAATGTAAAATTACGGTTTTATTAGTGATCTATTTTAGAAAATATAGATTATGTTAGCTAGTTAATAAGAATATTGCAATAACAATTAACCAAATGCTTTTTCGATAACCATAAGAATAGAGAAATAAATATCAAAAGCGATAAACTTTTTTATTTCGGAAGAACGAAATTTCTTGTCCGGAATATAATAAATTCTTTGTGCGATTAGCGACGTACTTACATTTCCATCTTGCTCTAAGGTAGTAATGATGTTTTGGAAGTCATCACTATCACTATTGTTTTTTAAACACTGGATAAGTCCTCCTCTATAATTAAAAATCAGAATCTCTTCCTCTCCCTTTTTACTAGGATGAGTATAAGGTGATGGTTTTTTGCTTGCTTCTTGATTCTCGTATTCACTTAGTTTTACCCAAATAGAATTAGGATCATTAGATTTCTTTTTAAAAAGTCGCGCTAATTGGATAGAATTGTCCGATGGTAATTTTCTTAAATCCAATGATAAACTAGCTACTTCTGCTAAGAACGTGCGATATGTTTTTATGGAATCGTTTCCAAATTTGTAGTATTCGAATAAGTCTTTTTCGAAAGAATTGAATGCTTTACTGTAGAGTCCACTGCTATCAACGCTGAGGCAATTAATACCGTTTTGGGAGTAACATATTGATGTTAAAAGTAGTAAAGTTATTATGACGATTCTAGATCTAATCATTTGGGGCATCGATTAAGATTTAGTTTTGTTAATTATTTGGTGTTAAATGTTAATTTTTTTGGAAAGTTAACAATAAATTATGAATTATTTCCGTTATATACTAATTTTCTCAATTTTTTCACACAATCTTTTTTTGATAATTGGACTAATTAAAGTTTTTCTTACATTTTTTTCAAGAAAGGGATTTTTCTCCATCGGAGGTAATACTTCTTCAGGATTTCTGTAGGTATTAGCTCCTGTTAAAATAATTGCCTCTTTGTCAAAAAGCTCCTGTTCTTTCTCTGAACTTTCTTTTATTTTTTTCTGGATGGTTCCAGATTTTAATTGTTTTAAATAGCCTCCGCCTTCTTCAATGTTTTTAAATAAAGACAACGCTTTTTCAGCTAGCTGATTTGTTAAGCTTTCGATATAATAAGATCCAGATGCAGGATTGTTTACAACATCAAAAGCACTCTCGTTTTTTAGAATTAACAATTGATTGATTGCTATTCTTGTTCCGAAATCGTTTTCTAGATTATATACATCATCATATCTCAAATTATGAATCGTATCTGCTCCACCTAGTATAGCACTCATGCACTCAGTGGTGGTACGAAGCATATTTACATTATAATCTAAAATGGTTTTGTTTCTGTGTGAAGGATGCGCGAATATATAACATTTTTTTAACATTTTATATTCTTCTGCCAAAGAATCCCATAATATCCTTAAAGCTCTTAGTTTAGCAATTTCGAAGAAGTAATTTCCCCCAATAGCAACTTTGAAAATTATTGGTTTTTCCCGGAAAGGATTGTTTTCTTGATTTTCGAAATGATTAAGGTATTCATTAGCGTGAGCTAATCCATACGCTAATTGCTGGATCATAGTAGCTCCCGCATTTTGAAGTATACCAAGGTCTACACTAATAATATTGTCTATGTTAGTGCCTTCTTTTACTATGTTTTCTACTATCTGATGATCTTCTTTTAGATTCTTAAACCAATTTCCGGTTTTTGCCAGATTCCCAATGATATCGGTGAGTAAATGAATAGAAATCTTCGATTTATCAGCATAGGTGTTTATCTTTTGGATATAAGCTGAAGACAAAAATAAAGTTTCAATATAAACAGGTATCTCCGGGGAGATATCGGATAAAAGTGTATCCGGTTCTATATTTTCAGTGGTAACAATAAAATAAATACTTTCTGCTCCTTTTTTAATAGCATTTAAGGCAGCGCTATTTCCAGTAGTAGCATCCTCAACTTCAATTTTTAAAGAGTTTTTCCAAGCAGAAGGGTGAGAGGTATTAAGATCTACATCAATAATATCTTCAGCATTATAGAAAGGTTTTACGTCAATTCCTTCATACGATTTATAGATTAGAGCTTCATTATAATCAGCTCCTTTTAAATCGAACTGAATTTTTTGCTTCCATTCTTTTGCAGAAATTTCATCAAAACTATCAAACAAAGTTTTAGTCATCTTTTTCTTTTTTAGGGATACTGTCTTCGTATTCAATAATGTAGATTTCTTCATTATCTCTCTTCATAAAATATTCTTCTCTGGCAAACTTTTCTAGTTCACTGCTATCTTTTAGAATTTTTATATCCTTTTGATCCTTTACAATTTCCTTTTTATAATATTCTTTGTTATTCTTTAATTCTTTGATTTCCTGATCTAATTCTCTATGTATAAGCCATGAATTTGTATCCAAAAACAGGATCCATATTACGAACACCAAAATTATCAACACATATTTATTAAAAAATATGGCAAAAACCGGTATCAGAGCAGGAGTGTTCCTTAGCTTTTCGAAATAACGTTTTAGCTTCAACTTAGATCAAATAATTTTTAGTTTATAAAGGTACAAAAGTTAATTCAAGCGTTCTTTTACAATGGTACGAACAATATCAATGGCAACATTATTGTAATTATTATTAGGAATAATCAAATCAGCAAACTCCTTTGTAGGGTCAATAAACTGCTGATGCATCGGTTTTAGAGTGTTCTGGTAGCGGTGTAAAACTTCTTCCATATCGCGACCTCTTTCTGCGATATCGCGTTTTAATCGTCTAATTAAGCGCTCGTCACTATCTGTGTGGACATATATTTTGATATCGAACATATCCCGAATCTTTGGATTCGTAAGAATTAAAATTCCTTCTACAATAATTACCTTACTGGGTTTGGTCTTTATGGTTTCCTTAGTACGATTGTGTTCGACAAATGAATATACAGGTTGCTCAATAGTTTCTCCCTTTCTTAAAGCGTTCAGATGTTCACCTAATAGTTCAAAATCTATGGATTGTGGATGATCAAAGTTTATTTTAGTTCTTTCCTCGTATCTAAGGTGACTAGTGTCTTTGTAATATGAATCCTGTGAAATAACACATACTTCATTTTCAGGTAATTCGTTTACAATTTGATTTACGACAGTCGTTTTTCCACAACCTGTTCCTCCAGCTATACCAATAATAAGCATTCCCAATTATTTTTTGACAAATTTAGAAATAGTTATTGAGTTATCGAGTTTTTGATCGATAGAGTTTTTTACAAAAGGTTAGAAGAAATTGAAATATTATTGGGGATAGTAGATAACTCCTGATGAAGAATCTCTTTTTGCACCAGTAACAGACTGCAGACAATTTGTTTCATTTCTATCTCTTAACACTCCCATAAATGCAAAAATTAAAGCTTCTTTATAATCAATGATATTTTTACTGGGTATAATAACTGTAGAGAATTTTTGAAGTTTATATTGTAAAATTTCTATCAAAAAATCATTTTTGGCACCGCCACCAGTGATCAGAAGTGATGAATTTTTTTTATGGGTTACTTTTATAGCGTTAGAGATTTGTAATGCGATATGATGAACGGCTGTATGTAGTAAATTTTCGACCGAATCATTTGCGTTTTCGATAATTGGAACGACTTTCTCCAAAAACCATTCGTATCCTAGCGATTTGGGATAGGGCTCTTTATAATACGCCAATTCATTTAAAGCTTCCGATATCTTTTTATTTAATGTTCCGGTTTTGGCAAGTTTTCCTCTATCGTCATATTCAAGATTTATTTTAGAGCAAATAAGATTCAATAACATATTAGCTGGAGAAATATCATAAGCAATTCTTTTGTCATTAAGTTCAAAAGAAATATTACTGATACCACCTAGGTTGAGACAAAAATCATAATCACTAAATAGGAATCGATCTCCAATAGGAACTAAGGGAGCCCCTTGACCACCAAGAGCCACATCATTAGTTCTAAAGTCACAAATCACTTTTTGATTACAAGAATTAGCAATATGTTGACCAGAACCAATCTGATAAGTTAATCCGATTTCTGGTTGATGATAAACTGTGTGACCATGACTTGAAACAAAATCTATTTTCAGGTTGTTTTCTTCAATAAATTGTTTCACTTGGGCGCCTAACCATAATCCGTATTGGTTATGAAAGGCAAGTAAGCTAACGGGATCAAGATGTACTGCGTTCTTTAAACTATTTTTAAGTTCTGGATTGTAATCTACGTCTTTAGTTTTAGTAATCGAAAAAGTCCAGGAATCTTGCTGTTTTTCTATTTCACAATAGGCAATATCCAAACCATCTAATGAGGTTCCGGACATTAATCCTATTACTTTATATATTTTAGGAGGAATTGACATTTACGAATGCAAACTAGTAAAATATTTTTAACAATATTCTTTTTACCTAGTTATATTTATTGATGTATTGAAGGTCAAGTTTTTCTGGGTCAATTTCTACTATCGCTTTTTTATAGTAAAAATCGATGATCTCATTTTCCAGATATGTCTTAATCTCATCGACACTTTTTTTTCCGAATAAGGAATATATATATGCAGCTTCTGCTTTTTTGAATTCTGTAATAAGTTCATCTGGATTTTCTACAACATTGATGCCTTTATATCCGTCAAATTTTTTCTTCATCCAGCGATGACTAGCTAATCTGATTAGGCTTTTTTGTCTTTCTTGATTTAAAGAATCTATCTCCTTTGTATTTGTGGGGTCTTTCTTTTTTAAACGGTCTACTATCGTTTTTGCTTTGATGTATTGTCTTTCAAGCTTGAAATCAATACGTTTCATGTCTCTTTTTAACTTTTCCACAACATCATAAAGAGCTCCGTTATACATGATCACAAACTCTTCATAATTGTATAAGGCATCAAGAAATAAGATCGCTTTTTTTCGATATACTCTAGGAAATGCTTGCTTTTTAGCATCTATAAAAAGTTTATTAAGTTCAGTTTGAATCTCTTCTGGAATTCCGGAAAATTTAGGGCTGTTTTTTATTTTTCTAAGTTGGTCCGTTATATCCATTCTTGACCCTTTGTATACTATGGATCGGTACTTAAATCTATATCTGTTGGGTGAAATATCTTCTAATTCTTGGTTATAAGCATGTAGGCTTATGAAAAGTGTAACAAAAAATAAAAGGGATTTCATAAATCTTGGTTTCTACAGACTTTCCGAATATGTTTTATAAATGCTATAAAAAATGTTAACGTAAATTATATAGTGATTGTTATGTTTTTCTTAATGAAATATTTTTCAAGCAAATATTTTCAAAATAGATGACAATTATTTTTATTTCTTAACTGCGGTCACTTCTTCTGGTGTAACCATCTTTTTTTGTTTATTACCCCAGCTATTCATAATGTAATTCATGACATCTGCAATTTCTTCATCTTCTAGTCCCAATGAAGTCATAGCACTGTTATATGACTCTCCATTAACTTTGATAGGGCCATTTAATCCGTATTTTATAGAATGAATACTCTCTTCACGTTTGTTTACTAACCAATCCGATCCCGCTAATGGAGGAAAAACCTTAGGTGTTCCTTTGCCGTCGTGTAAATGACATTGCATACAGAAATCAGTATAAATTTCTTCTCCTCTAAGAATACTTTTAGAAAGTTCAGTTTCTTGAGAATCTAATCTATGGTTAGCAACATATTCGGTATTTGGATTTCCTTGTCTAGCTAATACAGAGATACAGAATATAATAGAAATAACTTCTAGAATTAGTATTTGCTTTAAACGTTTTCTTATTTTTAATTTAACAAACATCGACTATGATTTTGGTAAGATTTTTATAATTCCTTTATTTTCTACGGCAACATAAATATAACCATCTGGACCTTGGCGCACATTGCGTACTCGACCAATATCTTCGGCTATTTTTTTTCTACCAATAACTTGGTCCTTATCTAGTTCTACTAATTCCAGATATTGAAATTTTAGAGAGCCTACTAATAGATCATTTTTCCAGTCAGGATATTTGTCACTAGTTACAAAATCCATTCCGCTTGGAGCGATAGAAGGAGTCCAGTAATATATAGGTTGTTCCATACCTTCTTTGTTGGTTATATCTGTGATAGAAGATCCACTATAATTAATTCCATATGTAATGATTGGCCATCCATAGTTTACTTCTTTTTTGACAATATTAATTTCATCGCCTCCTCTTGGACCGTGTTCGTGAACCCATATTTTTCCGTCTAAAGGATTTAGTGCCATACCTTGAGGGTTTCTATGTCCGTATGAGAAGATTGCTTTTTTTGCACCATTTTCATTTACGAAAGGATTGTCATCGGGAATGCTTCCATCATCATTAAGTCTATAAACTTTTCCACCATCCCTAGTTATATCTTGTGGGTTTTCATCTCTATTTCCTCTATCTCCAATACTGAAATAAAGATACCCTTCATTATCAAATTCTATTCTAGATCCAAAATGGTGTCCGCGAGTAGTATTAGGAGTTCCTTTATATAATTTTTCTATAGACGTTAATTGGTTATTTTGGAGTTTAGCTCTGATCAATGCAGTATGTCCTCCTTTTTCTGACCCTTCTTTGGAGGAATGTGTGATATATAGCCATCCATTCTCACTGTATTTAGGATGAAGCTCAATGTCTAATAACCCTCCCTGATTACGGTTGTATACTTCAGGGACATTGCCGATTTGAGTCTTGGTTCCGCCTTTATAATGAATTAGTTCGCCACTTTTTTCCGTAATAAGCATACTACCGTCTGGTAACCAAACCATCCCCCAAGGAATTTGTAAATCAGGAACGACAATTTCTGTAGTATAGTTTTTTGGATCAGCGACTATCTGGACATCATTTTTCTTTTCTTGGGCACAGGAAAAGAGGGTACTTAATAGTACTATTTTTAGAAATACAAAATTCTTCATTTCAATCATTGAGTTTACTCCTGAAAATTACAAATAAAAATTATTTATAATCTATATTTTATGTTAATGCCTCCATATATATTAAAAGGTATCCCTGGATAAAAATACCTAGGAGCATTACCTCCAAAACCGCTGGCATTAATCTGTAGTTGCGAAGCGTATTTTATGTCTAAAATGTTATTGGCGCCTAAAAAGAGATCGTAAGAGAGGTGCTTTATAATATTGTTTTTATATCCTATTTTACCATTTAATAATTCATATTGATCATTGAACACTGTGTTTTGATCATTAGCTGGAATTTCACCAACTATCTGAAAATTAAGATTTCCGTAAATTCCTTTTTTAGAGATTAGGTCAACCCCTAGATTAATAACATGAGAAGGAACCCCAGTAACATCATTACCCGAAAAATCCGAATCAAGATCTACAAAATCATTAAATTTATAATCATTGATAGATGCGTTAGCAAATAAATTGAGTTGTTTTTGATTAAACTTAAGTAGGTTGTAATTTATCGTTCCTTCTATTCCGTTATGAATTGTTTTTCCGGCATTAATGGCAAAGAAATTATCTTCTTCAGTTCTTCTAGCTACTAATAAATCTTTAATTCGCAGAGAGTATAAAGAAAGAGAACCATATAATTTGCTTTTGAAAAAATTATAACGAGTACCAATTTCATAGTTCCATCCGATTTCTGGTTTTATATCCGGATTGAATTCACCATCCGGTAATAAAGTTTCTGAAGTAGTAGGAGTAGAGAAACCGTGAGCTACGTTTCCGAAAAAAATAAAATTATTGTTTAATAGGTAATTTACTCCAGCTTTTGGAGAGAAAATTGGATCAAAATCAAAACTTCCAGAACTATCATCATTATCAACTAAAAACTCATCATCAATATCAAAAAATGTTTGATTTAGATGAATCCCAAAATTAAATTGAAGTTTATCATTTGCTTTGAAATTAGTCTCGGCAAAAAGATTGTAATAATTCCTTTTTTCATCAAGATCCGAAAGCTGGTCGCCTAAAATACTGCCAGTACCGGGAGGAAAATCTTCATAGAGATTATCAAACGTTTTACTATTATAAAAGTCTAAAAAAAGTTCACCACCCGCCGTCCAGTTCCACTTTTTATTAAATAGGTTAGAAATACCAATGATTCTACTTCTTATACCTATCGTATTAGATTCTTCTTTTAATATATTAAATGGTCTTGGTTCATAATTATTTCTGAAAGAAGTAAATATACTAGTATGGTGAGAAAATAATGGGTTATAGTTGTGTTTCCAGGTCAGTCCCAGAATTCCATGCCTAACATCTTCAAAAGCTTGAGATCGTCCCCAAGTGAAAGCAGCTTGTCTTGGATTGTTGTCAAAATCTTCCTGATCCAAAGAACTGGGTATCCCGGCTTTTAAATCAACATAACTTGCAATAATGGAAAAACTATTTTTCTCTCCAGAGTATATAGAAGAAGTAACCGTAACTGTATTTCTATTATAGCTGTTATTATCTCGGTATCCACTAGAATGATTATTACTATAAACGATATTAAGATTTGATTTTTTTCCTCCAATAGCAATTTTTGCAATATTTCTACTCAATCCGTAACTCCCTAAGGAGCTAGAAAAGAAAGCCTCTGTAGTTTGGTAATCTATAAATTCTGGTCTTAACAAGATAGTTCCTCCTAAGCCAACACCATAGCTACTAGACGAAGGTCCTTTATGAATGTCAATTCTAGAAATTGAAGCTAGTTCAAGATCTTCAATAGATGATTCTCCGTTACCATCCGTTAGAGGAATATCTCCGAAATATGTTCTAATATTTGCTGTACCAAATAAATTTCGAGCACCAATTCCTCTTATGGTAATCCTATTGGTGTTGAGCGTACCGTTTTGCATAAAAACTCCCGGAACTTTATTTAGAATTGGGTGTAATTCAATAGTATTACCACGGTTGATTTCTTGCTTACTTACAATAGCAATTGCGTCGGTTGCATATTTCTCTTGTAGGGGAATGGATTGGCTATTTATAAATACCTCTTGTAATAGATTTATATTTGGGATAAGCGATATGGTAATGCTTTGATCATTAGTTACGGTGATCTTTTTGGTTTCATATCCTGCAAAAGAAATTTCAATAATTCCATTACTAACAAGTTTAAAAGTACCGTTGTTATCAGAAAGTGTTTTATTTCCCGTCTTTACATCTATTATCGTTGCATTTTTTATAGGGATTAGCGTGGTATTGTCAATAACTAATCCAGAAATGTTAAACTGTGCATTTGTTACATAACTGAGAAAAAAGAAGAGGAGTATTATTTTTTTTTTCAAAAGGCGAAATTTTGCTCAAATATCGTAAACTAATTATGTATCGATTCTTAAAAATAACTTATAATTGTAATCAGATCAAAAATCGTAATCAATAATATCTGTCATCCAATGTTTAGAAAAATAGTTTTCCTTTTTCTGGTTTCCACCAGTACAGTTTCTTTTGCACAAAGAATTAAAATCGATAAGAAAAAACTTGAGTTTTTGAAGAATGAAACAAAGATTGCTGTAAAGCTTACTTTTCCTGAAGATGTTATCTTTTTTAGTCTTCACCCTGAAAAGGAATTTATAGAGAATATGAAGAGTAAGTATGGAAAGATAGATAAGAATAAAGGCGAAAAGTGGTTGGAGACTTATGAAAAAGCTAAAAAAGAAACCTGGCGTAATGCTTTTATTCAAGGAGTAAGCAAAAAATTAGATGCCTATAGCGATTTAAAATTCGTATTTGCAGAAGAAGAAACGAATTATACATTGATCATCGAAGCAGATTGGATATATACAGGATATGGAGGTAGTGCGAGTGTGGGTAGAGAAGAAGGTAAACTTGAGACAACACTAAAATTTGTAAAGACAGCTCAGCCAGATTCATATGTATATAGTACCCAGACGCCTAAAGTAATTGGGAATTACGCTTACGGAGAATTTGGAGATATAGAAAGAATAAGAGAATGCTATGATAAGTTGGGGTATTTATTAGAACTTCAATTAAAACGAATATTGAAATAAAATCTTTAAATAAATAATAGGTTTTAACAAAAGAGTTTACTTATATTTGCACCCGCAAAAAGGATAACTATTTCGGGGTGTAGCGTAGCCCGGTTATCGCGCCGCGTTTGGGACGCGGAGGTCGCAGGTTCGAATCCTGCCACCCCGACAAAAAGAATCCAATCACATTATGTGGTTGGATTTTTTAGTTACAAGAGTTTAAAAAACTTGGTTTTGTGAGAAACAGTCAAATTATTTCCATCAGTTCGAGAATCAGTTCAATATCTTGAAATAAATTCTACAAGATTATCATTCCTATCTAATTGTAATTTCTTTCGTAATCGATATCTTGATGTGTGCACGCTTTCTATAGATATACCTAATAAAGAGGCCATGTCCTTACTAGAAAAATTTAACTTAACCAGCGCACAAATTTTGAGATCTGTCTGTGTTAACGAAGAAAAATCAGTTTTTATGTTTTTGTAAAAATTCGGATTAATATCTATAAATCTGATTTCGAATTCTTTCCAGTTATTTCCAACATCAGATTTAATAGATTTAATAATTTTATTGAGAGAATTCTGATTCGGATTTTCCTTCTGATCATTGAGTGTACTTTTTAATCCTAAAATAAATTCATCTTTTTCAATTAATTGCAGAGCAGATGCTGTAAGTTCTCTATTCTTAAGTTCTATAACTTCTTTGCTTTCTATTAGTTTCAATCGCTGTTTCTTTTTTAACTGGGCTTTTTCTTTTATGTGTTTTTGTTTTAATTTTTTAAAAACTATAATGCTCATTATTAATATAAACAATGTGGTTATAAAAAGTAATATTGATCTTAGAAATGATATTTTTTCTTTTTGTTCTAACTCGAGTAGTTTTTGTTCTTTAAATAGCTGTTCTTGCTTTTCTTTTTGAATTCTATACTTATCTTTTATTTCGAAGAGATATTTGTTGTTATCACTATTAATACCAAATATTTTATTTTCTAAATCAATTGCTTGTCTTATATGAAAAAAAGCATTTTGATATTCTTTAGAGTCATAGTATAATTGAGAGAGTTCTTTGTGGTTGATAATTTGATAATTTTTATGACTGTTATAAATGCCGGATAATTCTAAAGATCTATTATAGTGAAATTTACTTTTTTCTACTTCGTTTTTCTTGTGGTATAACTTAGCCAAAAAGAAATGTATAATAACTAGATATGACTCATTGTTTTCTTTAAAGTGATCATACGATTTTACGAGAATCATTTCGGCACTATCAAATTTACCATCCGCGGCTAATAAAAAACCTTTTTCAGATTCTAAGAAATAATTTTTTACGCCTTTGCTTGTGGGTGTGAAATATGAATAGCAACTATCCAAGTAAATTCTTGCATTTTCAAGATCGTTATTATCTCTATAGAAAGCAACGATAGAATAATAATCACTTATAACATTATTTATTTTGCTTCGATTTTGAGTAGAAAGTTTTTTACTTAGTTCCAAAGCTTTGCTAAAATTCTCAAGGGCTTCTGTATTACGGTTATAAAAACTGTACAACCAGCCTAGAGATTGGTAAACCCTAGATTTAGAAAATTCGTCATTACTTTTTTCTGCTAAAAGTAACGCTTCCCAGTATCCGTCATAAGCCTTACTGTAATTTAGATTGTGACCATATACATCGGATAGTTCATTGATACTATTAATTAAATTAAACGTATCCCTTTTATGGGTAAAATATTCAATACTTTTTTTATAGTTTTTAATTGATATTTCGGAATTTAGAAATTTATTCTTTCTTGCTTTCTTAAGATATTGGTTGGTTTTATAATGTTGTTGAGAAAATGTGAAATTACCACTGAATGGTATTACAGTGATTATTATCCATAACAATAGCGATAGTGTTTTTATCATTAATTCTTATATCGAGGTAATTTTCAGAATTTCTAAATTAATATAAAGGAATGCTAAATAAAAAAAGAAAAACTATTTATTTCACAGGAATTAGTGAAAATAATCTTTTTGTATACCAACCATTAATAGATCATGAAATATGTTCAGTTTATGTCTAGTTGTATCCAATATAAGATCGTGTAGAAGTTTTGATATTTGTGTAAGTCTATCAATTAAATTTCTAATATGTTATTAAAAACGTTTCTTAAATTTTTTTTAGTTTTTAATTTTATAACTGTCAATGCTCAAGATTATTCAGAAATAGGTACGCACGATTTTAACTTCGACTGGGAGTTTAAACTTCAAGGAAATACTTGGAATTTAGATAAATCAGAATACAAAAATTGGACTGCAATACAATTACCACATGATTGGAGTGTTCATTTTTCTTATGATTCTATACAGGGAGAAGGAGCTACAGGATACCTGCCTGGAGGTATTGGATTTTATAAAAAGAATTTTTTATTAAATAGAAACAGCCATACTACATATATTTTATTCGATGGTGTCTACAATAATAGTACAGTGTATTTAAATAATCAGTTAGTAGGTTTTCATCCATATGGATATTCACCTTTTTATTTTGATATAAGTAATTACTTAAAGGATGATAACACTTTTAATAGCTTAAAAGTAGAAGTAGATCATAGCAGATATGCAGATAGTAGATGGTATACGGGTTCTGGAATATATAGAAATGTAAAACTGATTCGTAAAAATAATCTTCATGTACCTGTATGGGGGATCTTTATTACCACTCCCAATATTACAAAGGAATGGGTTGTAACTAATATAAAAACTACTATCAAAAATAATAATATTCATAAAGAGAGTTTTGAATTATGTATTGAAATTTATGATGATAGAAACAAGCTAGTATCAGATGCTAAAAAAGAATACTTAGTAAAAAGTAATCAAGAAATCATTTTAGAAAATAGGCTTACAATTCTAAAACCTTATATATGGGATGTTAATTCACCAAGATTGTATAGAGCTATTATTACATTGTTAAAAGGTGATTGTGTAATAGACAAAAATATAGTGAAATTTGGGGCGAGAAAAATTGAATTTGATCCTAACAAAGGTTTTTTTCTTAACGATAAGAATACACCAATAAAGGGTGTTTGTCTTCATCATGATGCAGGTTTGGTGGGAGCAGCAGTACCAAAAGATGTTTGGAGAAGGAGATTACAAAAACTTAAAAATGCAGGTTGTAATGCTATCAGAATATCCCATAACCCTGGATCAGAAGATTTTTTAGATCTATGCGATGAAATGGGTTTTTTGGTACAGGATGAATTTTTTGATGAGTGGGATCATCCAAAAGATAAAAGATTTAATATGAATGAAAAAAGAGTAGATTCTATAACCAGAGGGTATACGCGTTATTTTCAGGATTGGGCAGAGAAAGATCTTAAAAATACAGTTCTAGCGCATAGGAATCATCCAGCGATTTTTCAATGGAGTATTGGGAACGAAATCGAATGGACATATCCAAGAAATGCAGATGCGACGGGTTTTTTTAATAATATGAATTGGAGTGGTAATTATTTCTGGGAAGAGCCACCACATACAATTGAGCAGATAAAAGAAAAATTAAAGACACTACCTAAAGGAAAATACACGATAGGGCAAACTGCTAAAAAGCTAACGAATTGGACTAGAGAACTAGACACCACAAGGTATATTACTGCTAATTGTATATTACCCTCTGCTAGCCATCTTTCTGGATATACAGAAGTATTGGATGTTGTTGGGTATAGTTACCGAAGGGTGTTGTATGACTATGGACATAAAAACTATCCAAACAAACCGATAATGGGTTCTGAAAACCTTGTACAATGGCACGAATGGAAAGCAGTTGAAGAGAGACCTTTTATTTCAGGTACTTTTTTGTGGACAGGGATTGATTATATGGGCGAATCAAATGGACAATGGCCAAGAAAAGCTACAGAAAGTGGAATGTTAGATATTGCTGGTTTTGAAAAACCATCATATCATATGATGAAAACCCTTTGGAATGAAGAACCTCATATATACATTGCCACACAAACCATTGATAAATCAATATTTAAAGAAGACGAAAAAACAGGCAAAGTTGTAGAAAAGAAAAAAGGAAAATGGAAAAAAGCACTTTGGGTATGGCATGATGTAAACGAGCATTGGAACTATAACAAAAATGATACAATAGTAGTGGAGGTATATGCTAACTATCCTGAGTTAGAGCTATATTTAAACGGAGCATCTTTCCAAACAAAAAAGCTAGAAAGTTTCGAAGATCGAATTTATAAATGGATAGTTCCATTTAAAGAAGGAGAATTAAAACTGATAGGTAAGAAAAATGGTGAAGTAAAAGAAATAAAAACTCTCCCTACTACAGGGCAGGTAGCTCAAATATCTCTTTCTGTCGATAAAACTTTAATAAACCCGGATAGCTATAGTGTAGCACATATTATAGCACAATTAAAAGATATTAAGGGAAATCCAATTAAGAATGTAAACAAAGAAGTTACCTTTTCTATAGAAGGCGATGTAAAGCT
This sequence comes from Aquimarina sp. BL5, assembly GCF_003443675.1. Classification (NCBI taxonomy): domain Bacteria; kingdom Pseudomonadati; phylum Bacteroidota; class Flavobacteriia; order Flavobacteriales; family Flavobacteriaceae; genus Aquimarina; species Aquimarina sp. BL5. The sequence goes on from NZ_CP031963.1 coordinate 5,411,917, forward strand.
ATTAGGTGTGGATAATGGATCCGCTTATAGTGTACAAGATTATAAAACAAACTCAGTAAAAACAAACAATGGAAGGTGCTTGCTTGTGATTCAATCCAAAAGAAAAGAAACAGAAGTAAAGATAATTGCTACAACAGAAAAAATACATAGTAACACATTAGAAATTCAGATAAAATAATACTCAATGAAACTAGAATTTAAAAAAATAGTACTCTTCTTCTTAATTGGAATTATAGCTTCTTGTGGAGAAACGATAAGAAAAGAAGAACTTTCTGTGGAAAAAGAATTTCCTTGTCAACCTTTGCTGGATCTTTCGCAAGAAAAGTTAGATCGATTTGGAATCACAAATAAAGAATACTTAAGTGCAGCTTCTAAAAGAGCGCTACAATGGCCATATGTAGAGAATGATTGGTTTCGACTCTTTAATAAATTACAACCATTAAAAGGAGATTTAGCTTATGAAAAAGGTGTAGTTAGAAGAGATCCTTCAGCGATCATTAAAGAAAACGGTAAATATTACGTGTGGTACAGTAAAAGTGTAGGGAAATCTCAAGGTTTTGGGGGAGATATAGAAAAGGATAAGGTTTTTCCATGGGATCGTTGTGATATATGGTATGCAACTTCTGATGATGGATGGACCTGGAAAGAAGAAGGCATCGCTGTACCAAGAGGGGAAAAAGGAGCTTATGATGATCGTTCCGTATTTACGGTAGAAATTATGAAGCATGATACGATGTATTACTTGTGCTATCAAACAGTAAAATCACCATACAATGTAAGAGTAAAAAATCAAGTAGGTTTAGCCTGGTCAAGTTCTCCAGATGGTCCTTGGGAAAAAAGTAAGGAACCTATTCTTAAACCTGCAGATAATGGGATATGGAAAGGTAAGGAGCAGAATAGATTTTTAGTAAACAAAAAAGGAGATTTTGATTCCCACAAAGTACATGATCCGTGTATACTTCCTTTTAAAGGAAAGTTCTATCTCTATTATAAAGGAGAGCAAATGGGTGAAGAAATTTTATTTGGAGGAAGACAAATTAGACATGGTGTAGCCATTGCGGATAATCCTAAAGGTCCTTACGTAAAATCAAAATACAATCCAATATCTAATTCAGGTCATGAAATATGCGTATGGCCTACTCAAGGTGGGATAGCTTCATTAATCACCACAGATGGACCGGAAAGAAATACAATTCAATGGGCTCCCGATGGTATTAATTTTGAAATAAGAGCTGCTGTACAGACTTATACGACACCACCTCACGCTATTGGTTTAAATAGAACGATTGAAGTGCCGGATAATAATCCAACAAAAATTTTCGATTGGGGATTATCCCATATGTATAATAACAGTGATGAACAATCAATTATGCGTTTTAGTTCATACATGAAAAAATTTCACGTGGCCAAAGGAGTAAAAAAATCTAAATAAACAGAGAAGATAGTTAGTGATTTACTATTAATAAACAAAACATATAACCTTACAACGCTTTCAAAATGATGAAGGGGCCGCAAGATTTTATGTTGTTCTATGTTAAGATGCTTATTCATTTGTTTATAATAAGCATAACTTTTAAATTATTTTAACCTGTTATTTTATTAACTTCTTACTCCAGCTATTATCTTGTGATGAAATTATATATAAACCACGGCTAAGTTCAGAAATATCAACAATGGTTGTTCCGGGATTTAATGTTTTGGTCATTAATAGTTTTCCGCTAAGATCTGATATCTTAATTCGTATATTACCTGTAACCCCTGTAAATGTAATTTGTTCATTTGCTGGATTTGGAGCAAACCGGACGCTTTCAAATTTAAAAGATGCTATGTTTAATGGATCTGTAGGTGTAATATTCCATTGCTGATTTACATTCGTAGGATTAAAGAAGAATGTATGAATATTAGCATCCACTGCTCCAAAATCTCTATCCACACCTTGTACAAGACAATGTTGAGGTTTGATGCTATAGTTTTCTCCATTTTCTTCAATCTTAAACATTTGGTAGGTTTCTGTATTGTCAATCCCAGTAGTTACATTTGTTTGATTTCCACAGCTACCATTAGTTACTTCTAAATAACGGGAAGTTGCCTTATTCTGGAATGTATAAACATCGTTTCCTAAATGTATAAGTGTCCAAGTGTCTAAATCATTAGAGGTACCATTATCCATTCTAGCATTAAAGTTTTCAGAACTTAATGCCACAAGCCTTTGCTGATTAACAGGAGATTCTATGAAATATTCTCCATCTGCAAGTAATGGAGCAGGAGGTTCTGGAGCATCTACAGTAATTATAGCAAAATCACTGTATCTGCTAGCTATTAAAGCTGTTATTTTTGCTTGCCCCATAGAGACGGCTGTGACGTTACCATTTTGATCTACAGTTGCTATTGATGGATTACTGGAACTCCAAGTGATATCTGATTGATTAAACCCTCCACGTAGGATTGTAGCTTGTATTGTTTCTGTTTCTCCTGATTGCATATCAACCTCAAAAGGAGAAACACTTAATACTCTTGCTTGAGTTCCATTAGAATATGCTCCGCGATTAAAACCATTACCCAAAGATACAGCCCATAACGTCGTAGCATCATGAAGATCAAATTCTACATTTCTGATTTCTGTATTCAAACCATCGATATTATTTTTTTTCCAGGTCAATCCACGATCTTCACTCAGATAGATACCTGGATTTAATTGTAAAAAACCAATAGTTGCCACCAGAATGTTATTATCAAATGGAGAAACATCTATTGAAAAAGTTCTGTCATTATCAAAAATACGAGTCCAAGTAACTCCGAAGTCATCTGTATACCAAACCCCACCCGTTATATTTTCATTAAAAGTACCTCGATGTCCGCTGGTAACGTACATTCTATTTGTAGTATCAAACTCAATTCTATTAACACCAGTCACTCCTGGAGCAATATCAATTCTCGTCCAATTCAATCCTCTATTATTTGTGAAATATAATCCGCCTTGAGCTAAAGGAGACGAACCGCTCCCTTGACTAAAAGACAGTCTTTGAGCTGCTGCAAAGTAAGAGGCATTTGTTTGATCTCTAGGATCTATTTTTATATCACTTATTCGAACATTTGTAGGAAGTCCCGTATTTCTTGGTGTAAATGTTCTGCCTCCATCATCAGAATAATAAAAGCCACCTTCTTTATCAACATCGTTAATTTCTTTATCTGTAATCCCAAAAAACATGATATCCGGGTTTTTTGGGTCGACCCCTAAAGATTGCGTCCGCATTTGGGATTCGGCAGGCGTGGCTAGTCCCCAATCAGAAAAGGATTCTCCTCCATCTGTAGAACGCTCAATCCTTTCCTTACCAGCTTGTCTATAAGAAGTTGTGAAAATAATATCTTTATTTAATGGGTGTGTTACTAAAGTACTTATAGTTTCTCTAGAGTTTTTTATTTGTCTTACACCTTGTCTATCGTTTGTTCCATCATCGGTAAGAAGCCATAATCTATGTTCTCCAGACCCCATTAATGGTCTGTCTGGTCCTAATCGTTTATCTTGATGTATACTTTCTCCTGGTAAATTACTATTACCTCTTCCTACTAAACCGGTAGCTGTATTATCCTCGTCTACCTGATTAAAGGTTACTCCATTATCAGTACTTAATAAGGTGTTATGTCCTGCTATAATCATAACATCTCCTCGGCTGTTTACTGAGCAATATCGTAAAGATCTCAAAGGATAATTTTGACCAAACTGTTGAATAAATGGCTCATGTCCCATAACCATATTATCATTAAATGGATTTCCTCTGGATTCCCAATAGGTTCTATCATTTTCCCAGGCAGGACCAAAATCTCTAGCCAAATTTGTCCATTTCTGACCTCCATTACTTGTACCCCAAAGTCGTCCTGGTACGATAGAGTTTTGTATTTGGGCATCTGCGAACCCAACATAGAGTGCATCAGGTCTACTAGGATCTACATTTAAAGAATTAAAATATTGTAATACATTAGTTGGTCTAACTGGATAGGTTGATTGAGCCGCAGCAACGCTAATACCAAACCAATTTGCAATATATTGATCATAATTTTGAGGTACACCTCCTGTTAATTGGTTTACATCTATATAAAGATCTCCGGTGATATCCGTAAATGTAACTCCATTATCTTCTGTTTTAAATATCCCACCAGTATTTGTTGTTGTATTTCCAGATGGAAAATAACGTATTTGATCTATTAAATATAGTACAAATCTATCAGAAGTAACATCATAATAAAAATCCATATCTACGATGGTATTATTAGGTAATTTACCTTCTCCAATATTAGTCCAAGTAGTACCTCCATTTTCTGATTTATATAGTCCATCGATTGAAGCAGCGTAGACTTCTTGATTGTTTGAAGGGTTTACAATAATTCTACAAAACTGAGCTTTTGAATCAATTCCATTTGTTAATTCCGTCCAACTAGTTCCTCCGTTCATAGTTTTGTATATACTACCTTGAAAAGCAACCCCTTGAAAAGATATATTTTCTCTACCTCTTGGATTAGCAGCATTCACATTGCTCTGTGTTGTAAAACGTGATTCTCCTCTAATATGCCCACCTGTACCTACGTACCAAGTATTGTCATCATTAGGATCTATTGCTATTGAAGATACTTTTGAAATGAAACCTAATCCATCAGACCCATCTGTATCAGCATTATACCATGGGGCATTCTGTACAATAGTCCAATTTCTGCCCATATCAATGGTTTTCCATAGTTGTGAACTTTCTATAGCAAGCCCAAAACTTTCATTAGTACCTGAATAATATAAATCACGCAATCTCGAAAACTCTCCATTACCATCTTTGTCTTTTATATTAAACCAACTTTGACCATTATTTTCAGATTGCCATACTACGAATAAGTCTGGCCCCATCACTATTACATCAGGTTGCGTAGGATGATATCTTAAGAAATCAGAAAATCCAGCATTACCTGGTCCAAATTGTTTCCATTCAATATCATTTTCAGAAGGCACTCTTTCTGTTTTTAATCTCTGAAAATAAGTTTGGTCCAATTGTGCTTGAACTAGAATAGGGATTATTAAGAATATAAACCTTAAGTATTTTTTTTTGGGTAAATGGTATTGCAGCATAAATAGTTCTTTATTTTGATGTTCTTTATTAAGTTAAAGACTTAATAGATTTAGATTTCTAAATGTAATAAATTGATAGTATATAGTCTTAGAAAATAACTGTACAAAAACTAGACAAAGTATATTAAGTCTTATTTTGAATTTATTTCTAGAAAATAAAATAGCACTAAACAAGTTACTCACTTTTGATATTCAAAAAGGTAGACTGTGATACGTTTAGTTATTATTAAGCACTGATAATCGTTTTGAGACATAATTTTTTGAAGACTCTTAATAGATTCTCCAAAGTATTTTCTTTTGTCTTGAACTATCAAAATTGATGAAGTCAGAAATACCTTGTTTGAAAAGTAGTAACTTCGATATAATTTGAATAAACGAAGAAAAGAGTTAAAGGATTATAGCTTATCGTCAACGGATAATTAACTTGCTGATGAAATATGGATTGATATCAAAAAAAGAGGTAAAACCACTTCTCGAACTTATAAGAAATCTAAAAAAAGGTTCGTTTTTGGAATCACTTTTACCTAAGTTAATCTCACTGTGCTTTAGGAATTTCTCTTGGTGAAAATCACAAAGACTGATCAATCAATACTAAAGATCGCATCAATTAAAAAGGAACATCTATAAATTCAGTTGAAAAAAGTTTCAAAAGAATAAAACACCAAATTGGATAAGCTTAACAGAAAAAGATTGGTATACTAAAAAACAAATAGAACAATTGAAAAAAGCTACAGGTTTAGACAAATTAACTCGTGACGATTAGGTTTTAAAATTATTGTTTGAAGAAATCAAATTTTAGTCTTTTGAAAACTTAAACAAAGTACCACTACTATCAGAATATTCCATTATCGAACTAGAAATCTTCACGAACTTATATGTGAAAGGATCTATATCTTGAATACTATAGAAGGTAATTTTATACAAATTATAATCATTATGATCTTCAATAATACTACGTACATTTATATTTAGGGATAGCGTATTATTTTCATTATCCGTTAATAAGATATTATCGTGAGTAAAGGTAAACGCTTTTATTTTTTGATTGGGGTTTTTGTTTTTCCAAGTTCCGATAATCCAATTTGGAGGATTAAAATAAATTTCTGAAACATCATCATAATCATCATAAAAAGCATCATCACAGTCATCATAGAAAAAATCATCATTTTCACAATAGCAAGGATTAATTGTACAGCAAGATGTTATGCTTACAAAGCAGCAGAACGCATATATTTTAAACAATTTCATTTTTGATTATTTTAAGTTTTATCGAAATCAATTCATATGCCAATATCTAGGTATGTTTATTTAAGAATATATTTTGGTTGAAAACAAGGGGTGGATACCATTATAAACCACTATGATGCTATTGATATAGTATAACTAAGGGAATAGTAGGTTAGGTAAAGGTTTGTAAGACTTGAAATTATTTACGAAGAATATTTTAGTTACTTTTGAGGGTAAAATTATTCATAATGAAAAACATTCTAGCCTTTGCTGGTTCTAATAGTAGTACTTCAATTAATCATAAACTTGTAGAATATGTTGCTTCAGAAATAAAGGATCATAAAATTAAAGTTCTGAAATTGGCGAATTATCAAATGCCAATGTATAGTGAAGATGTCGAAAAGGAGAATGGTTTTCCAGGGATGACGTTAGGTCTAAAACAAGAAATATCAGAAGCAGATGCTTTGATTATTTCGGTTAATGAACATAATGGTAGCTGGAGTGCTTTTTTTAAAAATGTAATTGATTGGTTATCTCGATTGGATCGTAATTTTTTGGAAGGTAAAAAGATATTGTTAATGAGCACTTCTCCTGGTCAGCGAGGAGGAGTAAGTTCTTTAGAATTTGCAAAAAATGTATTACCAAGATTTGGAGGAGAGATTATAGAAAGTTTTAGTTTTCCTTCGTTTCATTCAAATTTTTCTTCGGAAGATAAAGCAGTTACCGATGAGACACTTTTGTTGGGATTGAAGGAAGTTCTAAGTACTTTTGCCCATCAGATTAAATAGCTCGTGCGAAGTACCAAAATATACACTTTAGATAATTCTTCAGAATTTAAAATCAGATTATTGCAATGGGCACAACAATTTGATGACATCCTGTGGCTTGATTCCAATACATATTCTCAGAAGTATTCCAGTTATGATGTAATTTTAGCAGTTGATGCGTTTACTTCCATAAAGACAGACTATTATTCTTCTTTCGATAAATTAAAGGAATATCAGGAACAAACTGCCGATTGGATTTTTGGATATCTCTCTTATGATCTTAAAAATGATGTAGAAAAATTGGTTTCTAAAAACCAGGATAACCTTGATTTTCCGGATTTGTATTTTTTTCAACCAAAAAAAATATTTCTTCTTAAGGATGACAAACTAGAAGTTCAGTATTTGAGAATGGTAGATGATGAAATGGACGAAGATCAGCGGTTAATTGAAACTTTTCCATCTTCAATAGCCGTTTCTAATGAAGATTCCCCTTGCGGTAAGGTGAAGATAAGTTTGCGAATAACCAAAGATGTATACAAAGAAAAAATCCAACAAATACTTGCTCATATACATCGAGGAGATATTTATGAAGCAAATTTTTGCCAAGAGTTTTTTGCAGAGGATAGCTGTATTGCTCCCTTAGAGACGTATCACCATCTTAATCAAATTTCGAAACCGCCGTTTGCTGCATTTTTTAGAATGAATGATCAGTATATGTTATCGGCATCTCCCGAAAGATATTTAAGAAAAGAAGGAAGCAAAATTATTTCTCAACCTATAAAGGGAACTGCAAAACGATCAACTATAATTGAGGATGATAAAAAACTCGTTTCTGATCTGGAACAAGACCCAAAAGAACAATCAGAAAATGTAATGATTGTTGATTTGGTTAGAAATGATCTTTCCAGAACTGCATTAAAAGGTACTGTTACTGTCGAAGAATTATGTAAGGTATATACATTTAGACAGGTACATCAGATGATATCTACGGTAGTTTCGGAGATTGATCCAGTGACTTCACCGGTGGATGTAATCAGAACCACATTTCCCATGGGGAGTATGACTGGTGCTCCCAAAATTTCTGCTATGCAAATTATAGAAGATTTAGAGGAATCTAAAAGAGGGCTATATAGTGGAGCAGTAGGATATTTTACTCCAGAAGGAGATTTTGATTTTAACGTAGTGATCAGAAGTATTTTGTATAATGAGAGAAAGCAATATATTTCTTATACAGTAGGTGGAGCAATCACTGCTAAATCTGATCCTGATAAGGAATATGAAGAATGTTTAATTAAAGCAAAGGCAATGAGAGAGGTATTAGAAGGATTGTAGATGTTAGATCCGAAGTAATAGGTATAAAACATATAACCTCACTAAAAGTAACAATTATAGAAGATGATTACTTGCTTTTTCTTAGAGCTAATTTTCACTACTTTATATAAGATTCTTTCTAAAACTCTTTCTAACGTCAATAATAGTTGCTTTTACCTCTTGTGGAGTGATATCTTTGATTCTTGCTATTTCTTCAAAATTTAATTTTCCAAAAACAAAGAGGTCTATAATTTTAGAAGTTTCTAGAGGCAACCAGCTATAAAACTTACCTAAAAGTTTTTGTTTTTTATTTTCCGAAGATTCTTCGGATTCGATAACCTTAAGAATAGCCGAATCGGCATCATCATAAATGAATAATTGTTTTTTCTCCGAGTTTTGATGATAGGATATGTCATTTAGTTCTTCATTCATAATCAATTCGTTATCGGCCTCAGAAGTATAGTTTTCTTCCAATTTATTTAACTCTTCACTTAAGAAATAATTGGTGCTTATACATCGCTGATGCCAACCTTCATTGATGTATAATTCATCAATTAGATGATCAGCAATTCTAAAAAGTTTTAACTCTAGAGATAGCTTGTCCATATCTATATCCAGATGATCTTCATTATATAACTGTACAATAGCATCATCGATAATACCATTAGAACAATACATATTTCTAGGTAAAATACCAGTGCTTTCTGCAATATATATTCTATGTTTGACATAAGGGTGTAGATGAGGAACTACGGATAATAGTTTTTTGCTAAACTCTTTTTTATGATCATCTTCTTGGTGTTTTGGCTTTTCATCTATCACATTCATAATATCAAAATTTTTAAGAGTTGCTTAAAAATAACAAAAATGATTTGATTTTTATGTTAAAAACCTGAAAATCAAATCATAAAGACTGCTAATAGAAAGGTTGCCCTACTTCTACAAAATCGTATATTTGAAACCAGCAAACACAAATATTTGAAAGCATTGATAGGTAAGTTTAAAGCTCATATCGAAGACAAGTTATCTTTTCTTAAAGAAAAGAAATTACTTATTGCCTGCAGTGGAGGATTGGATAGTATGGTGTTAACTTATATGTGTCATTTACTTGGTTTAGATTTTGGGATCGCACATTGTAATTTTAAGTTACGAGGAGCAGAAAGTGAAGGCGATGAAGAATTTGTTTCGGAAGTAGCGAATAAGATGAAAGTTCCTTTTTACGTTACAAACTTCGAAACAGAACAATATGCAAAAAAACATAAGCTCTCTATCCAGATGGCGGCTAGAGAGTTGAGGTATAATTGGTTTCGGGAGCTAATCTTAGAATATCAATATGATTACGTTCTGACAGCTCATCATAAAGATGACAATTTAGAAACTTTTTTAATTAACCTTTCTCGAGGCACTGGAATTGATGGACTTACAGGTATTCCGGAAATAAATGATGTTTATGTACGACCATTATTACCATTTTCTCGAAATCAAATTTTAGAATTTGCACAAAAGAATACTATTAGCTGGAGAGAAGATAGCAGTAATAGCAGTACAAAATATGTTAGAAATAAACTGCGACATGATGTGATTCCCGAGCTTTTAGCAATAAATCCTCAATTTTTACAAAACTTTGAAACTACTTTAGATCATCTAAAACAGACCAGAACATTTGTCAAAAATCAAGTAAAAAGGGTCAAAAAAGATGTGTTTGAATATTCGGAACTTGATACCATAAAAATACCAATTCATAAGCTACAGGAACATAATGAACCAAAAACGTATTTATATTTTCTATTAAAAGAATATGGATTCACTGCTTGGGATGATATCGCACGAATGCTAACTGCGCAATCTGGTAAACAAGTTTTTTCTCCCACGCATAGGTTAGTGAAAAATAGATGGTATTTATTACTTTGTCCAATAGTCGAGGAGGTTTCTGATCGTGTTTACAAAATTCCTGAAGAAGAAAATATGATTATCATCCCTTCGGGAATGATAAAGCTTAAAGAGGTTTCCGAACTATCAAACACTGATCTGAGGACGATTTACGTAGATAAAGAAAAGTTAAAGTATCCATTAATTGTAAGAAAATGGAAAGAAGGCGACTATTTTTATCCCTTAGGAATGAAAGGCAAAAAGAAGTTGAGTAAGTATTTTAAAGATGAAAAACTATCTTTGCTGGCTAAGGAAAGAGTCTGGTTATTATGTTCTGAAGACGATATTGTTTGGATCATAAATTACAGAGCAGATAACAGATTTAAAATAAGCCCCAAAACAAAACAATTACTAAAAGTAACGATAACCTAATGAGGAATATTCTAGTACTAGCAACAACACTGTTATTTTCCACTACCTTGTTTTCACAAATATTTGAACCGATAAAATGGAAAAGTAGTGTTAAGGAAGAATCAGAAAATTTGTATACACTATATTTTGAAGCAACCTTAGAAAAAGGTTGGCATATATATTCTCAGCAAGTAGTGGAAACGGATGAAATAGCACCTACTGCCACAGAATTCACTTTTTATAATGAAGATAAAGCGTATGAACTAATAGGAGAAACAGAAGAACCAGAAGGTATCCAGAAGTTTGACAAAGTTTTCGAAATGGATATTAAATATTTTGAAAACAATGTTGTATTTATTCAAAAAGTAAAGCGATTGAATACTTCTTTGGAAACTATTAAAGCAGAAGTGTTCTTTGGAGTTTGTGATGACGAAAAATGCCTGGCACCAGATATCGTTGAGTTCAATTTGAAATTATCTGGAGAGGATGTAAATGAAACAGCTGATTCAGGGATTACTTCAGAAGATATTAATAAATCTAAAGCTTTGGATGCGGGAATCAAAGGTTGGGATGAATTTCCTAAAGAAGATGTGCAGAGTCAAAGCTATCTAAAAATATTTGTACTTGGCTTTTTAGGTGGTTTAATAGCGTTGTTAACACCTTGTGTATTCCCAATGATTCCGCTTACAGTATCTTTTTTTACAAAAGGTGCCAAGGATCGTAAAAAAGGAATGATGAATGCTATACTTTATGGGGTATTTATATTCGCTATTTATGTATTATTAAGTCTTCCATTTCATCTTTTGGACTCTCTCGACCCAGAAATTCTTAACAATATATCGACTAATGTAACACTCAACATAATCTTTTTTGTTGTGTTTATAGTATTTGCAATATCCTTTTTTGGATATTTTGAAATTACCCTGCCAGCATCCTGGAGTAATAAAATGGATAGTAAGGCGACAAGTGTAGGAGGGATTTTAGGAGTATTCTTTATGGCATTGACTTTGGCCCTAGTTTCATTTTCTTGTACTGGTCCGATTTTAGGTTCTTTATTAGGAGGTTCGCTAAGTAGTGATGGAGGAGCAATGCAATTAAGTTTTGGAATGGGAGGATTTGGTTTAGCACTTGCACTACCTTTCGGGCTTTTCGCTTTATTTCCTAATTGGTTGAATAACTTGCCTAAAAGTGGCGGATGGCTTAACGCGGTAAAAGTAGTTTTAGGATTTATAGAACTAGCGTTGGCGTTTAAATTCTTATCTAATGCAGATTTAGTGGAGCATTGGGGAATTCTGAAACGTGAAATATTTATTGGAATTTGGATTGTTATAGGAATAGGATTAACGCTGTATCTCTTTGGGAAAATTCGTTTCCCACATGATAGTCCAATTAAAAAATTAGGTAAAGTAAGAATCACAACAGGAGTTCTGACACTTGCTTTTGTAATCTATTTAATTCCCGGTCTTACCAATACGGTATATGCTAATCTAAAGTTGTTGAGTGGTTTTCCACCGCCGCTATTTTATAGTATATATGAGAAGGAAACACATGGTCCATTAGGCCTAAATGCGTATACTGATTTTGAAAAAGGCGTAGAAGCAGCAAAGAAACAGAGTAAACCAATAATGATCGATTTTACAGGTTGGGCTTGTGTCAATTGTAGAAAGATGGAAGAGCAGGTTTGGAGTAATCCGGAAATTACTAAAATTCTTAAAAATGAGTATATATTGATCTCACTTTATGTGGATGATCGAGAAAAACTTAAAGAAGAGGATCAGTTTAAATTTCTAAAGTCTTCCGGTACTATAAAATCAATTAAAACTGTTGGTGACAAATGGGCTACTTTTCAAACACTAAATTTTGAAAATAACTCTCAACCATATTACGTATTAGTTGATTCTAAAATGAAGCTTTTAAATAAAACTACTGCATACACTCCTAATGAAAATGAATATCTAAAATGGTTAAAAATGGGATTAAAGAATTTTAATAAAAAGTAAATAACTTATAGTTATATAAGTTTTTATTATGGCATTGGTGTAAGGACAAGCTTAATTATCGACTTTACTATTAGTATAAAAGTAACTAATAGTGTCCATGGAAAAAATAGACTTATCCCAATGTTTCCCATTTATTGAAAATGAGCTGAAAGATGAAATGATGTCTTTTGGAGATTTTAAAAATATAGCTAAAGGCGAATATGTTGTAAAACAAGGGAGTTACTTGACCTTTTTGCCAATCATTTTGGATGGTTTGATAAAAATGTATGCAGAAGAAGATGAAGTGGAGTTTCTATTGTATTACATACATCCCAATCATTGTTGTATTCTCAGTTTTAATCATTTATTTAATCAGAAAGCGGTGCGCTTCTCAGCTAAAACCGAAGAAGACACAACAGTATTGTGTTTACCCATAAACAAAGTAAAAGAGTGGTTTGTAAAGTACCCTTCGTTTACACAAATTATTTTAAAAGATTTTCAACGTAATTATGAAGATTTATTAAATACAACGAAACAAGTTGTATGTTATAAAATAGAGGAAAGACTCGTAAATTATCTGGATGAAAAAGCAAAGCTTCAGAATTGTAATATGATCCAGATGTCTCATAAAGAAATAGCATCGGATCTAGGTACATCTAGAGAAGTTGTTTCCAGAATAACTAAAAAATTACAAGCTTCAAATATATTAGTTCAGCATAAACGACATATAGAGCTGACAAAAACAAGAGGAGTTTATTGTCAGAACTAACACGCTTTTATTAAAAAAAGAGCAGCAAAGAAACATCGCAAATATGCGATGTTTCTTTGCTGCTCTTTTTTTTTAAAATTTATATATAATCAACTGTTTTACAGATATTTAAATAACATTTTTTTAACTTTTCACAGTGACTTTTATCACCGTTTTTCACCTTTTTGAGCTTATATATTTGCATCATATTGATGAACAAAAAAAATGTATAAATCATGAAAAACAATTTTATTTATTTAATTATTGGACTGTTTACTTTTATCTCATGTAGTGAGGATGATGATATTGTAATACAACCAGATGGAGAAACTGATGAAGTAATTAATCAGGTAGTCTTTAATGAAGTCAGATATCAAGGAACGGATTTGATAGAGATCTTCAACAAAGGAAATCAAGAAGCGGATTTAAGTGATTACTGGTTATGCCTAGGACCAGGAACATATGAAAGAATAGGTGATCTAACACCAGAGAGTGGAAGTATTGTGACTCCTGCAGGAGGATTTTTGGTATTATCGTATGATTTACCAGACAATTCAGGGGGTCTAGGGTTATATTCTTCTAATGCTTTTACAGATGCAGATGCTATTGTAGATTTTGTTCAATATGGAGCAGGAGAAAGTGCTAGAGAGAATATTGCCGTTGCCGCAGGTATATGGACTGCAGGAGAGTTCGTACCTACGATAACTAATCCAGATAATAGTATTGTATTCGATGGAGAAGGAAACGGAGCAGCAAATTGGGCTGAAACAACTACTGTGACTTTTGGATCAGAAAACGTATTAACAATGCCAGATAATGGTGTACGTTCAATAGTTATTAATGAAGTGAATTATGGGGAAGATAAACTAATTGAACTATGGAACAATGGAACAGTTGCAGTAGATATTTCTACATATTGGTTATGTTTAGGACCTGGGCAGTATGTTCAGATGCAAAACGCAACAATTACTAGCGGAGATGCTAATTTAGATCCAGGAGAATTTGTAGTTGTAAATTGGGATGAACTAACTAATAGTGAAGGATTGGGATTATATGCAAACAATTCATTTACAAGTGCTGATGCAATTATGGACTTTGTACAATGGGGATCTGCAGGAAGTGCTAGAGAGAATGTAGCAGTAGCAGCAGGAATTTGGACCACTGGAGATTTTGTGCCAGAGGTAAGATTACCTAGCTACAGTATAGCATATGATGGAGAAGGAGATGCTGCAACTGATTGGAACGAAACCATAAACCCAACTTTCGGACTAGGAAATGCCACGCCTATTGAGACAACAACTTTTTCGATTACAATTACTAATACTATTAATTATTTAAATGTACATACATTTACTACTCCAGTTGGAGCTACAAGTCCAGGACCATTAACAACAGATGGTGCTCAATATCAAGTTTCTTTTAAAGCAGTTCCTGGTACTAAATTTACTCCAGTTACTATGATGGGGAATAGTAATGACTGGTTTTTAGCACCTACAGATCTTGATGGAATTGATTTGTTTCCTAATGGTCAAGCTTTAAATGGTATAGATATTGCAAGTCAACTTTCATTATATGATCTTGGAACAGAAGCAGATAAAGATCCGGCTACTTTTCCACCAGCTGGCGCTAATGTTGGTCCTGCAGACGCAAATCCATTAGTTCGTTTAGTAGATGGTAGAGGTACTGGAGATATTTATATGACTGCTGTATTAGATTATGCTAATGGAGATGGAAATTCCGCTGGAACATTTACACTAACTATTACAGCAATAAACACTCCCAATGCTAATATGGCACCGAGTTCAGATAATGGATTTGTAATTACTCCTGGTATTATAGTACTTCATGCGCAAGGTGAACCATTATTTACTATTGGAGAAGAAGACAGAGGAGTGGGATTAGAAGGAATTGCAGAAGATGGTATGCCGGGAGCTTTATACAGTTGGTTTACAGAAGAAGGATCTCAGGGAACTCCGTTACGTTTATCATCATCTCTAACGCCTTTCTCACCAGCTTTTATCTATGCCTTTAATACGGATAGTGATCCTTGGTTTAATCAAGGAGAAGCAACGCAAGTATCCAATGGTTTAGAAGAAATAGCCGAAGATGGAGATAGATCAGTAGCTTACAATTATTTAAAGGATTTTGGTATTCCAGTAGCCTTAAGTAATGAAACAGGACCAATAGTGCCGGGTGGCTCTCAGACATTTACTATAGAAGTACCCAAAAATCAGGATTATAAGTTTGGGTTTGGAACTATGTTCGTAAAATCTAATGACTGGTTTTTAAGTTATAATAACGCTGGATTACCGTTGTTCGGGGAGGATGGAATTACACCATATTCAGGTACAGATCTAAGTACTAAAACTTATTTGTATGATGCAGGAACAGAAGAAGATCAACCAGTAGGATTCGGTATGGATCAGGTGATGAATCAATCGGGAGCAAATATTGGTAATACAGATGCAAATACTACGATCAGAAGAGTATCGAACCTAGAAGATGTACAATTTGGAAAAGGAGTGATCAGTAGCCCTCCAGGTGTAACTTGGTCTGGAGATTCCAGAGGAGGATATAATATGATAGAGATTAATATTCTACCGCAATAAATAACTAAGAACTTGATATATTTGGGGATATAAGTTCTTAGCATCAATGAGCCTTCAGTTAGCGCTGAAGGTTCATTTGTTTTACACTATATCTAGAGAAGATTGTTAAAATCTCCTTAAAAGGAAGCTTGTCAGCATTCCATTTTTTATCTTCAGCATTCAACTAAACTCAAGCAAATGCGATCAATTAGAATACTATTATTATCTCTTTTTAGCTTTTTAATTTTTTTTACTTCCTGTGCTAAAAAAGAAGAAATCTCTACCAAATCGGAAGTTCAAAAAACAGATGAAGGAACCGCTACAGAAAAAGATGCTTACAAAGTAAAAGAACATTATTCTAAACAGGAAGTAGATATTGTAATGAGAGATGGAACTAAACTCCATACCACAATTTATTCTCCTAAGGATACCAGTAAAAAGTATCCTATCCTAATGCAAAGAACTCCTTATAGTTCTCGTCCATACGGAGAAGGAGAGTTTCGATCTAAAATTGGTCCAAACGAGTTTCTGATGAAGGAAGGTAATATAATCGTATACCAAGATGTGCGTGGGCGCTGGATGAGTGAAGGAGTTTATGATAATATGAGAGCCTATATACCTAATAAAAAGGATAAGCAATTTGATGAATCAAGCGATACGTATGATACTATCGAATGGCTTGTGAATAATGTAGAAAATACGAATGGGAAAGTAGGAGTTTGGGGTATTTCGTACCCAGGTTTTTATGCTACCTATTCTTTATTAGATTCACATCCTGCGTTAAAGGCAGTTTCTCCGCAAGCCTGTATTGGAGATTTCTTTTTTGATGATTTTCATCACAATGGAGCATATTTATTGAGCTATTGGAGAGCTACAGCAGTATTTGGGTATGAAAAAACAGAACCATTAAAAGAAAGTTGGTACTCCTTTCCGGAGTTGGGAACAAAGGATCAATATCAATTTTTCCTTGATGCTGTTCCGCTTAGTTCATTGGATCAATATTATAAGGAAGATAACGTTTTCTGGACACAATTAAAAGAGCACCCTAATTACGATGATTTTTGGCAAAAGAGAGGAATTATACAACATCTTAAAGATATTAAACCAGCTGTAATGGTAGTTGGAGGGTTGTTTGATGCAGAAGATTTATATGGGCCTTTCGAAACGTATGAGAAAATAGAAAACAATAGTGAGAATTATAACATTATGGTTTTTGGGCCATGGAGTCATGGAGATTGGGCAAGAAATAAAAAACGTCAGGCGATTGGAAACGTATATTTTGGAGACAATATTTCGCTCAATTTTCAAAAAAATATAGAAACAAAATTCTTTAATCATTTCCTAAAAGGAAATGGTGAAAAGAATACAGGGCTTGCTGAAATTCAGATTTTTGATACAGGAAAAAAGGAATGGAATACTTATGATAGTTGGCCACCAAAAAATGCAGAAAAGAAAACAATGTATTTATCTGGTGATGGTTTAACAGAAAGTGCAGGGAAAGGATTTTCAGAATTTATTAGCGATCCTAAAAAACCTGTTCCATATTCGGAAGATATAAAAATGGTGTTTACACCGAGGAAGTATATGACAGATGATCAACGTTTTGCTGCGCGTCGACCTGATGTATTAGTGTATGAAACCTCTGTACTTACAGAAGATATGACGCTTTCTGGTGAAGTTTTGGCAAAATTAAAAGTTGCTACTACGGGAACAGCTGCGGATTGGGTAGTGAAATTAATCGATGTGTATCCTCCCGATGCAGAGGATACCGAAGAAACTCAAGCATATTTAAAAATGTCCAATTACCATATGATGGTTCGAAGTGAAGTACTAAGAGGGAGATTTAGAAATAGTTTCAGTAATCCAGAACCTTTTGTAGCAAATCAGAAAACAGATGTAACTATTAAACTTCAGGATGTACACCATACGTTTATGAAAGGACATAAAATCCAAATTCAGGTGCAGAGTACTTGGTTCCCTTATATAGATTTAAATCCACAAACATTTGTTCCTAATATTTTTAAAGCTAAAGCATCTGATTTTAAGAAGCAAACCCATAAGGTATTTGATGATTCATCAATCGAAATTTCTGTCTTGAAATAAACTAAACTAACGAACTTTAATACCCTGAAAGATGAATAATGTAAAATTAAGTATCGTATTTATTTTCTCTCTTTTTATATTTCTTAGTTGTAAAAATGAGAATAAAAAAAGCGAAGTTATTATTACTAATGAAGAACAAATTAAGATACATTCTAAAAAACTTAATGATTGGTTTGAGACTCAGTTTCAAGAAGAAGTGTCTGAATCTCCTATGATGCAAACGTATTTAGGAGTAAAAACGGAAGATTATAGTAAATGGGATGATGTTTCTTCTAAAAAAGAAGTAAAAGACTTAGATAAAGCTAAAAAACGATTGAGATACTTAAATGATTCAATTGATATTACTAAACTAAACAAAGCTACCACTTTGAGTTATCGATTGATGAAGGAAGATTTAAGAAATGAAATAGATGATTTTCAATATCGTTTTTATGATTATCCTGTAAATCAAATGCACGGAATGCAAGCAGAAATTCCAGCATTTTTGATTAATATGCATAAAATAGAAAACAAGAATGATGCTGAGGCATACGTCTCCAGGTTAGAAGGAATAGATGAGCTATTTGAACAACAAATAGAAAATATTAAGATTAGAGAAAAAAATGGAATCGTTCCTCCTAAGTTCGTTTTTGCCAAGGTTCTTAATGATTGTCGTAATCTAATCACAGGTAAACCGTTTGACGATTCGAATAACGAAAGTACGTTATTATCTGATTTCAAATCTAAAATAAAGAAATTAGAGATTTCAGAAGAAGTAAAGGATAGTTTGATTTTTAAAGCTGAGTTAGCTTTGAAAAAAGATGTGAAAACTGCCTATAATCAACTAATTGCCTTATTACAAGATCAGCAACAAAGAGCTACTACAGAAGATGGAGCCTGGAAATTTCCTAAAGGTAATGCATTTTATAATAATGCATTAAGACGCACTACTACTACCAATATGACTGCAGAAGAAATTCATCAACTTGGACTAGACGAGGTGGCTAGAATTCATAAGGAAATGAAAGATATTATGACAGAGCTTAAGTACGAAGGAACGTTGCAAGACTTTTTTAAGTTCATGAAAGAAGATGAAAGGTTTTATTATAGTAATGACGAAGCGGGCAGAGAAGGATACCTTAAAAGAGCAGTGGGGTTAATTGATAACATGAAATCTAGAATGGACGAACTTTTTATCACTAAACCCAAAGCTGATATTATAGTGAAAGCAGTAGAACCTTTTAGAGAAAAAAGTGCTGGAAAAGCATTTTATCAAAGAGGAACTCCTGATGGATCAAGACCAGGAACTTATTATGCGAACCTTTATGATATGGAAGCAATGCCAAAATATCAAATGGAAGCTCTTGCATACCACGAAGGAATACCTGGGCATCATATGCAAATTTCTATCGCGCAAGAATTAGAAAATATCCCAAAGTTTAGAAAGTTCGGTGGATATACCGCGTATGTAGAAGGATGGGGATTGTACAATGAATTCTTACCAAAAGAAATAGGACTTTATAATGATCCATATTCTAATTTTGGAAGATTAGCGATGGAGTTATGGAGAGCTTGTAGGTTAGTAGTAGATACTGGCATACATGCAAAGAAATGGACAAGAGAGGATGGAATAAAATATTATACAGATAATACTCCAAATGCAGAAAGTGATGCAATAAAAATGGTAGAAAGGCATATCGTAATGCCCGGTCAAGCTACGGCTTATAAAATTGGTATGAATAAGATTCTTGAATTAAGAGAAGCTGCAAGATCTAAATTAGGGAATGATTTATTTGATATACGAGAGTTTCATGATGTGGTGTTGACAAATGGAGCAGTGCCACTTACAATACTTGAAGAATTAGTGAATGAATGGATAGCATCCAAGAGTAAAACATTAGAAACTAAAGAAACGAGTTGATATTTATTTGAATACGAATATTTTACATATAAGTTATAGCCTTTCATCCGCTGAAAGGCTTTTTTTTTACCTAAACTGATCTAAATTACGGGAAATCTATAAATTTAAGTAAGAATATTACTACAATATTATATATTTAAAGATATTTTTGTGTACTTTGCTGGTGTAATTGGTATTTAATCTGGTTCTAGCCCCAAAATAGATCATATGAATAAAGCAATTTTAACCTTTGTGATTTTCTGCGCAATGAACCTACTTGGTTTTTCGCAAAGTCAATTTTCAGCAGTTGATTTTTCTAAAATAGAAAACGTAAAAGATTCTTTGTTATTTAATAGCGCGGTAAATGATTTACAGCATTATGTCAATGAAGATCAATTAGACCGAGCGGATGATATCGCTAATAAACTTATTAAGCTTGGCCATGATATTAAGTATTTTAAAGGATTAGGCTTAGTGTATAGGCTGAAAGGCGTTATTAATAACGAACTGAATAAGAGTATTGATTCTAAAGAAAGCTTTGAAAAAGCCGTGCTTAACTTTCAAAAAGTTAATGATAAAAACGGTTTAGCAATGGTAAGTAATGATAGATACAATATCGAGAGAAATAAAGGAAATATAGAACAAGCTACTAATCATCTATTAGATGCTAAATTGCATAGGGAACAATTAAAAGACAGTGTCGGTCTTTCTGCTGTATACAATAATTTAGCAATCATTTATAAGGAGCTTAATGATATTCCGAATGCAGAAAAATTTTACCTTAAGTCAATGAATATGGGTAAGAAATTGAAGAGCAATGGTGTAGGTTTGGTTATCAATAATTTAGCTTTGTTATACACAGAAGGAGGGAAGCTTAAAGAGGCACAAAAGCTTTTAGAAGAAGCTTTGGTAATTAATAAAGCAGAAGATGATCTAAGGCATATGGCTCAGTCATATAGTATTATGGCTAAAGTAGCAATGTATGGAAAGGAATATGAAAAAGCTAAAAAATTCTATGACACCACACAGTGCGTTGGTACCCAAGCTAATTTCAAAATAATAGTTTTAAATGCGAAACAACAATTAGGTATTATCGCACTTGAACAACAAGAATATGATAAAGCAGAGAAATATTTAGAAATAGCAAGAGAGGATTTAGTTAAATCAAATGTTACATCATTAATTTTGAAAAACTATAAACATTCATTTAAACTAGATTCGGCTCGAGGTAATTTGTTAAGTGCTATAGCTTGGCAAAAAAAATATCAGGAACTTTCTGATAAGAGAATGAACGATATTACCACAAAAAAGGTAGAAAATACAAAATCTAGATATGAAGCCGAGTTAAAACAACTTAAACTGATAGATGAAAAAGAGAAGCGGGAACAAAAAACAAAAGAAGAATTATTTAGATACAGGTTATTAGCATTTATTAGTTTGGCAGTCATTGCAGTAATCTTAGTCTTTATGGTTCTTATTATCAAAACAAGAAAAGAGAGAAAGAGATATATAAAGGAGCTTAACGAATCCAACCAGGTTAAAAATAAATTATTCTCTATTATTTCTCACGATCTGAAAAATGAAATACATGGATTGGAAGGTAGCCTAAATTTGATGAAAGAAGATGTGATTTCTACAGAAGAGTTCAAAGAAATAGTCCCATTATTAGCTAATAGAACCCATCAAACTTCTATTTTATTGAATAACTTACTGAATTGGTCAAAATCGCAAATGAAAGAGCTGAATGCTCAGCCCACTACATTTGACATTACAGAGGTAATTAGTAATAAATTTACTTTTTTTAAGCCTAAAGCTGAGAAAAAAGATATTAAACTAATAAATAAGCTAGATCCTACTATGATTTTTGCAGATAAAGATATGTTTGGGATTGTGGCTCAGAATCTAATTGCCAACGCCATTAAGTTTTGTAACCCTGGAGATTCTATTGCCTTGATATCCAAAGAAAAAGAAAATCATTACGAAATCTGTTTTGAAGATACTGGCGTAGGTATTGACCCTTCTAATCTTAATAAATTATTTGCAGAAGATACATTTACAACAAATGGAACAGAAAATGAAACAGGTACTGGTCTAGGACTAAAAATA
Organism: Aquimarina sp. BL5; assembly: GCF_003443675.1. Taxonomy (NCBI): domain Bacteria; kingdom Pseudomonadati; phylum Bacteroidota; class Flavobacteriia; order Flavobacteriales; family Flavobacteriaceae; genus Aquimarina; species Aquimarina sp. BL5. Next base: position 5,434,015 of record NZ_CP031963.1, read on the forward strand.
TGTAAAGAGTTAATAGAGCTCAATCAAGGAAAAATAAAGGTAGAAAGCACTCTTGGAAAAGGAAGCACTTTTTATATTTCCTTGCCCAAGGCTGCATAAATTTATTTATCCAACAAGCTTCTAAATTGATAAAAGAATCTTTCTATAAGCCTTAGATTTTCTGTAATAATCTCTACAGAGCCTCTCATTTCTTGTTGAAAAGGTATTTCTTTATTGTATGTCGTAATCAGTTTTTTAGGTAGTTTTACATCTATAAGATATAGCCCATCTTTATCCGGTAACATTGATATATAATCTACAGTACCTTGTAGCATACCAAATTCATTGTCAGGAAAGTTTTCCAATTTAATATTAGCTTTTTGCCCAATTTTTATTTTTCCCGAATTCTGGGTTGGGGCCTTTATTTTAGCAACGTAAGAAGAAGATTCTTGTATTGGGATTACTATAAAAACAATATCACCGGCAGTTACATTTTCATTTTCAAAACGATAATTAGAAAAAGAAACTCTTCCTTCTATATCTGATTGTAGCAGATATCTTAATTCCCAATCTTTTATACTTTTTTTCAATTGATCAAAGGACTGAATCACTTTGTTACGTAAGCTTATTTCTTCTCTTTGCTGATTAAATTCAGTTCCTTTTGATGTTTTCTGTGCATTACTAATACTCTCCTTAATCTGAGAAAGTTGTGTGTCATAGTTTTTATAATTATTCTCAAACTGCAAATATTCAATTTTTGCTTGTTCATATTCTTGTTGAGAAATACTACCCTTATCATATAACTCTTGCTGTCTTGCAAAATCCTTTTTCTTAAAGTTTAATGCACTTCCTTCAATTTTTTTCTGACTTAAAATTCCTTCTTGCCTTCTGTAGAGTTCCGATAAAGATATCTGATTAGCTATGTTTTCATCAGAAAAGGGTTTTAACTCTCTATTTAAAGTGTATTCTATGTAACTATTCTCAAAAGTAGCGTAACTTGTTTGGATATCTCCCAGTTCTAAAATTGGGGGCATTTGGTTAAACGGAAATTCAATACTACGGTTATTAATGGTGATAGTGTCAACCACTCTTTTAAGGCTAAAGACATCAAGATAGTTTGCTGTATTTCGAAGAATTGCTAAAGGAGTTCCTTCTGGAACAGTATCTCCTTCTTTTACTAAAATTGCTTCTATCTTCTCACTAACATTTGCCTGTTCTTTTTGCAAAGGTACATCTGTTGTTATGATTGCCTGCGCAGGAATTGTATCCGGATATTTAAGCATCCAGGAAAGAAACAATAATAAAAGTATTAGTCCTAATATCAATAGGTTACCCCATCGGATCATCCAATGCGGTACGCGTGTAAGAATTTCCTGAACCTCTTCACTTCTTAATTGTATGTCGTCTAAATTATCTGGCATGTTTTGTGTAATTACGAATTATGAATTACCGTTAGTTTTTTAATAAAATAATCTAATTTTAACTACTCACTACTCACTACTTTCCGAGTTCTAATTGATTTTTAACCAAATTATAATAACTTCCTTTTTCTTTGATCAGCGATTCGTGATTTCCAACTTCTATGATTTCACCTTTATCCAATACCACAATTTGATCGGCATTTTTTACAGTACTTAATCTATGCGCTATCACCATAACGGTTTTGTCCTTGAAGAAGGTGTCTAATTTTTCCATAATTACCTTTTCATTGTTAGCATCCAAGGCTGAGGTTGCTTCATCAAAAAATAAGAATTTAGGATTTTTATATACCGCACGAGCAATAAACAATCGTTGTTTTTGACCTGTACTAAGTCCTACACCTTCCATTCCTATTTTTGTATTATAAGATAAAGGTAGTGACTCTACAAACTCTTTAATGTTCGCCACATCGACTGCGTGTGCTAATTTTTTCTTATCAACATAATCTTCTCCTACTGCAATGTTATTAGCTATGGTGTCATTAAAGATATATCCTTCTTGCATAACTACTCCAAACTGATCTCTCCAAGCCTTTTGTGATACATTCTGTAAATCATGAGAACCAATGAATATTTGTCCTTCATCAGGTTCATAGAACTTCAATAAGAGTTTCATAAGGGTAGTTTTTCCACTACCACTAACACCAACAACTGCTGTGATTTTGTTTGCAGGAATTAATAAGTCCAAATTTTGTAGCACGGGCTTATCTGATCCTACATACCTAAAACTAAGCTTTTTGATATCAAAACCAGAATTTTCTGGGATATCCTTAAGCTTTTCATCACCTGTTTTTTCTTCGTCTTCTTTATTATGAATCTCTCCTAGACGTTCTAATGAGATTTGCGCATCTTGCAATTCTCTTAGAAAATTAATCAATTGTGTTATAGGAGCATTTAGTTGTCCTACAATAGATGTAATAGCCAACATCATACCTAATGTGATTTCTCCATCAATAACGAGTACCGCAGAGAGAACAGTGATCAGTATGTTTTTTAGTTCATTAATAAAAGCAGAGCCAACACTTTGATATTGCTCCAAAGCAAGGTTTTCTATCGATATTTTAAAGAGTTTAGCTTGCACAAACTCCCAATTCCAACGTTTTCTTTTTTCTGCGTTATGGAGCTTAATTTCTTGCATACCATTAACCAACTCAATAACTTTACTTTGTTCTTCGCTGATCTGAGAGAAACGCTTATAATCAAGCTTTTTACGTTTTTTGAAGAATATTAAAATCCAGGCAAAGTAGAAAGCACTACCAACGGCAAAAACCGTAAATATGGAGAAGCTGTAGTAGATAAGGACAATGCTAAACACAATTAAGTTTACCATGGAAAACAACACATTTAGTGAAGACATGGTGAGTATCTGCTCTATTCTTTTATGATCATTGATTCGTTGTAATAAATCTCCAGTCATTTTTACATCAAAGTAGGAGATAGGTAGGTTCATTAACTTGATAAAAAAATCTGAAATCAAGGAGATGTTAATTCTGGTACTTAAATGTAATAAAATCCAGCTTCTTAAAACATCAATTAATGTTCGTCCTACAAACAATGATAGCTGTGCAATTAATACTAGATATACAAAATCAATATCTTCGTTTTCTATACCTACATCAACAATACTTTGGGTTAGGAATGGTGTAATAAGCTGTAACAAACTACCAGCTGTTAAACCTAGTATAAGTTGAAAGATGAATTTTTTGTATTTAAATACGTACTTAGAGATAAATTTAAACCCAAATTCTTCATCTTTTTCATCCAAATTGTCATTATAGAACTTTGGAGTAGGTTCTACCAATAATGCAACTCCCTCTTCAGTAGTTTGATCGGCATTGTTACCGATCCAAGCTTTTATAAATTCTTCTTTAGTGTAGGTGATCAAACCATGGGCGGGATCAGATACATAGATCGTCATGCCACCTTTTCTGGTGTTCTTAATTTTATAAACTACGACATAATGTACTTTGTTCCAATGAACAATACAAGGTAGTGGAACTTCTAATAATTGATTTAAAGATAGTTTTACACCCAGCGATCTGAATCCAATACTTTCTACAGCTTCGCTTAGGCCAAGTAAAGAACTCCCTTCTCGGGTGGTTTCACTTAGAGATCTAAGCTTCTGCGTATTCAGTACTTTCCCGTAATGTTTAGCTATGATTTTAATACAAGTGGGTCCGCAATCTTTGGATTCAGCTTGTTTATAAAAAGGAAATTTTGGCATTCAGAGTTTTAATTTTGTGTAATAAGATCTTCTACAAAGAAAAGTAATTCTTTTCTATTATACGCATTAGGATAAGATTTCCCGTTTAATAATATCTCAGGAGTAAAATTTTTATCATAATTTACGCACCATTGATGCTGTTTTTTAAGTAAGTTTAGGTAATTGTCATTACTGAAATCTCCATACATTTTTAGCCAATCACTAGGTGTGCTAGACGAGTAAATCTTGCTCATAGCAAGTTCACATTTTTCTTCTCCTTCATCGTTAAACAATTCGGTAAGACGCGCAGCTATTTTTGTGCTTTGATTCTCTGGATGAATGTTCGGTATATTAAAACGCACAATGACTTGCACTTCTTTTCTATAATTTTTCAATATGTTATCAATTAATACGTGTACTTCTTTACAATGACCGCATAAAGGATTTGTGATTACTGTAATTGATAGTTCCGGTTTTTCAGTTTTATTACCAAGAATTATTTCTTTTTTATCTAATGATTTAATTGGTAGTATTTGAGATTCAGAAAGTAGCGTGTCAAAAAGAGTATAATTTCGTTTAAACTTAAAATGTTCTATTTTTAATTTTCTGGATGTTATCTCGTTTTTTAGTAATGGTAATACATAAGACCAAGCGGTTGATATTAACAAAAAACATATTAAAACAGTACCAAAAGAATAACTATTAAATTTTAGTTCTTTTATGTCAAAATTCGCAAAATATATCGTTATTGCCTGCAACCATAAAATAAGGACAATACTTATACATAATAAACACCAGTTTTTTACAATTTTGTATTGATAAAAAATGGAATAAATTGTAAATGGTATTGCGCTAATAGAAATTAGATATATAAGGTCAATACTACTATTATTTAGTAATGTTAGTAAAGAAGATATAAGTAGGGTGCTAAAATATACTATAGAAACATCACTAAGTTTTAATTTATTAAACAAAGTAGCTCCTTTAGAATTTAAGACAGCGTTGCAATCGATGCTTTTTTGCTCCTTATTACAGAATTTATCAATTACGGTGGATTGTATACCAAGTTCCTTTGATACTATTAATGCGCTAAATAGTAGGCCGAAAAATGACATCGAATAATGTATAAAAGTTGTCAATTCGGGTTTTAATAGAAGAAATGATCCTAGTAAAACGAATACTAAAAAAAAGTTTACTGTAGTGCGATATTTAGTCTTTTTGAGAGAGGTATTGGTTTCACTATTTTCATTGTGTTCAATAATGAGTACAACGCCAGTCCAGATTTTTAGAAATTCTTCTACAGAAAGTATTTGAGTATACTCTCTACTAAAAATGAGATTGATTGTATCTTTTTTCTTGATGAAAAGAACAAAATGCTCACCGGTTTCATTTCTAATTTGGATTAGAGTATAGGAGTCTAATTGGGAATATGTTTCATTATCTGTAGGAACCTTGGCTGCAATGTTTTCTATAGCAAAATGATCGAGAACCCCAGTAATTGAATGAAGACTAGGGTAGGTGGGATGACTTAATAGTTGAAATTTAACCTCTTCTTCATCTATAGCAATTTTGTTCTTTTTTAGGAGTTTGTACAGTAAGTATATAACAGAATCTTTCATTAAACGAATTAATTATAATAGTATTGGTTGTGAAATTTAGTTAAGTGTTGTTATACAAATTCAGACAATAGAATTTCATTATACATACATCGATCCATAACCAGAGAAAATAATCGTTCTTCTAGCTGTTTTTTATCCATTTGAGAAGATATAGATTCATCAGCGTATGCTTCAGACGCTGCATCTTTGATCGTATTCTCTTCTTCGAAGTAGAAAAGGAAAAAGTCCCAATCTTCCACTTTTATGGAGGTGTTTTTTAAATCTTGAGGAGATTTGTAATATAGTACTACATCGTTATTTTCATCTTCTTTGCAGATAATATTATTATTTATGATAAACTTAGTGTTCATTTTTTCATCCCAAGAAGTATTTTTTAACCAATCGAAGTGCTTTTCCAGATAGCAGAAACGTTTTTCATTAATACTTTTGTATTCATTATCAAATAACCCGTTCCTTTTTAAGGATTCGGTTAGTTTATGAAACTCATCTGGAAATTCATACCGAAGTCTTGCTTCGATTTGTTCTTGGGTTACTGGTGATTTCTTACCGTGTCCTACGGTATGAATATAATATTCTTTTTCTGGGATAAGCTGAAACCTCATTACTTTAGAAAAAGAAGCATTCATTTCATTATAAAGAGCATTGGTACTTAGATTATTTTTTATAGCTAGATTCATTCCTAGCATTTGCTCATAAATCATATTAAAAATACCGAGATCTATTTTATCCAAATTCGACCGATTATCATCGATAAATGAGAAGACTATTTTTGCTAGCTCTTTAAAGAAAGAAGTATTGTTCCCTCCAATTACCCCTGCGTTAAATGCATTGATGTTTCCATTTTTTAGATATTCTTTACTCAAGGTGTCTGGTACATTTACAAATTCACGTAATATCACATCCAATACCTCCTTGTACCTTGGGAAATTAAACTCCAAATTCTGAAAACAAATATCTTTGCTAATAAATGATTCAGGAAAGCGGTTCCATATAAACACATCGGTATCGACATGAAGAAAGGGTTGATTCTGCAGCGAATACGATAAAACCTTACCTAATGCCCATAGGCCAGCCGGATAATGATGTAAGCGTTCTAACTCCGTATTAACTGATGTATATGGGATTTGTAGTTTTTCTTTCAATAATTCATTTCCATAGTCATCAGTATACATGACTACATTTCCATATTGTTTTTTAAAAGTCAAACAGCTTAATAGTGCGCTATAAAAAAACAGGTTGGTACTGGACCAACCCGCCTTAAATCTAGCACTTTCGTCATAATTTTGTTCCAAAAAAGGTTTAGACCAAAAACTTTGAATGATTTTTATGCTCATAAATGTCTAAAATATTGACTTAATAAGAAAGACACTTTCCAGATCTTCCTCCACCAATTGATCCCATATAAGCAGGAGCAAAGTCACAAGTCAAGTCTGTTAAAGGATACCATCCGTGTACACATCGAGGTAAATTACAAGTAGGAAGTTCATATCCTCCATATCCTCCAGAAATAGTTTTACTTTCTTCTTTACTCAACAGTTGGGCATCTTTAATCCTGTTTAAAAAATCTTTTTTCATTTTGATAAATTTTAATTGTTCACCTACTCATTAGCTTTTCGGTTTCCGCTTTTTGTTTGATGAGAAGTCATAATTTTCAGACATTAACTCTCAATCGGTCTGCGGTTGCGCAACCTAAAGATTTATTATTCGAATTAATTTGCATTTGCAACTACAAACCAAATTGAATAACAAATGATTATTATTTAATTTTATTCATAAAATATTACGGATTGTGCTGTAATTGTTTTATAAAAACTGGGATTTTTTCTGTTTGTTATTTGAAATTATGAGAAAAATATAAGAATGACTTGCTTTTTTTATGGCATCACCTCACTATTACGTTTTCGTGTTGATAAATTTTGGTTTATAATAGATTCAATTCACAAAATTTTAACAAATAAGACTCGTTTTTCTGTGCTGAACGATTTGGTCTCACCAATTAATATTTTAGGATTTTTAAACAGTTTTATAATAGATGTATTGCGGAGTTTTTATAAGGTAAAGAGCTTTATTAATGGGTGCTTATGGGCTGTAGGATTTCTAATAACATTGTTTTGTCCATAACAAAAGAAATAAGTTTGTCTTTCAATGTTTCCTTATTAGTGTTTTTAAGAAAAGTTTCATCTTCAGACAAGCCTTCATAAAGCTGATTGATAGTTGTAGGTTCTTCAAAGTATAACAAGATGATGTTCCAATCTTTAAGTTCTTGTCGTTGAAAATTCTTGGTTTGCGGTATTATATGTTCTAAAAAGTAAGAGTCGTTTTCTTCAATTATTTTACATAAAGGATTCAGTTTAAAAGTTGTATTACTAATATCATCTACTGACTTATTAGACACCCAATCATAGAGGTTAAATAGAAAATCCATTCTTTCAGGAGTTATATCACTCTGAAATGAGTTTTCGTCAAAGTACTTAGCGAGTCTATTATTAAGTTTATCGTAAAATTCTGGGAAATGATATTTTAATCTTGCTTCAACTTGTTCACAAGCGAAAAATGATTTTTTAGCATATCCAATACAATGTACATATTGAGATTGAAAAGGAACTGTATGAAAATTAATAACTTTGGAGAAATCGGAATCAACATTTTCTAAATAATAAGACACGGGGATATTGTTTTTTTCGGCTATAGCAAACGCTAATTGCTGTTCAAATATAGTATTGAAAATCCCTATATCTATTTTATAAAGTAGGTGGTCATTTTTTTCTATGAACTCAAGGACTTGTTCTTTTAGTTTTTTAAAAAAATGAGTTTCTTGCCCTCCAATTATTCCTGCATTGAGGGCGTGTATTCCTTTATTTTTATACAGTGAATTAATTAGTTCTGTTGGGATCCAATCAAAATTGATAAAAACATCATTGAGTGCTTCCTCATACGCTGGAAAATTTATTTCAGCATTTTGAGCAAATAGGGGAGAAGTAGTAAGAAGTTCAGGTAATTTTTTCCAAATAAACACATCAGAATCACAATGTATAAAAGGTTCGTTCTGTTCGGCATATGTAAATATTTTTCCTAAAGCCCATAGTTTAGAATTGTATTTATCTATTTGATCAAGAGTTATGTGTACATTGGTATATGGAATATTTAAAATATCTATTAACAAATGTTTGCCGTCTGCATCGGTATATAACTCTACTTGGTCATAAAATTGTTTAAAAGTAAGACAACTTAGAGCTTGACTATAAAAGGCATGTTTTTGATGTAGCCATCCACCTTTATATCTTGAGTTAGGATCTTCAGATTTATTATTACTTGGTTTTGACCAGAAACTTTGTATTACCTTCATTTTTTTATTTTCTTACTGATGCTTGTGCGTTTTTATTTTTAAAAAACTAAAGACCCTTCAACAGAAGAGCCTTTGTTTTTTTGATACATTTTAATTATCCCCAACAGTATAAAGACGGATTTGGTCTGTACACATAAAGACTCCAGCTTCCATTAGATGTAGGACAACCAGGTTTGGAGGCGCGTCCAGCTTTATTTTGATCACCTCCACAGATGATAAATGAACAATTTCCTGCACCAAAAGATCCGTCATATCCTCCTACAATAGTTTTAGTTTCTTTCTTAGAAAGAACTGACGCTTTGATTTTTTGCAAAATGTCTTTTCTCATAATTACATTGTTTTAAATTAATAATGATTTGTATAGTATACTATTACTCTATAATACGATTAAACCGTAATATGTTATATGGGGAAATATCACTTAAACGTTGTAGTGTTGATAATAAATATCACTTTATGATTTTTTTAAGAAAATTACAGTAGTTCTCTCGTCCAATTGGTATTTTTTTTGATAACTCTAGCAGGAATTCCTCCTGCAATTGAATTATTAGGAATATTTTTTGTCACTATTGCCCCCATGCTTATGACACTATGATTCCCGATGTGAACACCTTTAAGAACTTTGACGTGTGCTCCAATCCATACGTGATCTCCAATGCTAACGCTTTTTGCTTGATTAATCCTTTTGTTACTTTCCATATCAATTATGCTATGCGAATCGCTTGTGCGTATAGAAATGTTGTCAGAGAACATACAATCATCTCCAATAATAATACTGTTATCATCTTCTGTAGCTGCTATATGAGCCCATTCAATAGTAGTTTTTGCTCCTATAATAATTTTGCAATTAGTATGTTCTAACCAAAACATCCCTCCACTTATTCTACATTCTGATCCTATTTCTAAGTAATGATTGTCTCCTTGAATATTGATTACTATGTTCGAGATATTACAATCTTTTTTGATCAATACCTTATTGTTATTTCCATTTATGGTGATATTAAGATGAAATAAGTAATCACTTTGTTTTTCAATAATATTGTTATTTCCAACAATAAGATCAGTTGGTGGAATAGGGTTGTGTGTTTTTTTATCGAATATTTTTTTGAAAGTTCTAATCATGTGATTAATAATATTGCGTTTTTGAGAGAGGAAATGCTTGATAGATACGTGTTTTTTTACAGAAAGATTTTTGGTCTATTATTAAGAAGAAATTCTTGAGTTGTAGTGTAATGTAATTTCTTCGATAGAATAGTTCAAAATTCATAAAAAAAGGGAGCATTCCGTAGAAACTCCCTTTTAAATAAGACTAAATATAGTTCTTGAAATTTAATTCAAACTAAGTTTAGTAGTGGCTATTCCTTTTTCGTTTTGGATTTGTACCAAGTACAATCCTCTGGATAATTCTCCAATGTCAAAACTTGTTCCTGGTTGGAAATCACCTTCGAATTTTTTGGCTAATGCTCCTGTAATGGTGTATACAGATACTTTTTGTACCGATTCATTAATACTAAAAGCTGTTTGTGCTGGATTAGGATACGCATCAAAACTATTACCGTTAATAAAATCCTGAACACCTAAAGTAACTGACTCCTGATTTCCAAAAACCTTAAATTCACCTGGTTGTAGTGTAATAAGAGCGTTTACATCTGTTACGGTAATGGTCTCACCTGTTTCACTTAATAAATCATACCAAGTACCCGTTTCCTGGAAAGTTGGATTAATATCAATAGGCTCTACATCAAAGTTACCAATAATTGTAACATGTTTAAGCTCATCTCCAGTAGCTGAATCATCCGTTAGTTGAATTTTTTTAGATGTGGCAGAAGCAACAGATAATGTGAAATTATCGGTTTTAAATATCTTCTCATTCAACTTTAATCTAATTAATTTGGTATATGCATCATATATATCGGTTCTATCAGTAACATTTAGATAATCCCAACGAATAGGTTTGGGGTTAGTTCTACACGATTCGTCAATAGTACTATCCTCGCATCGATTGATACTAAAACCATAACCTAGTTCTCCAAATTGCCAGATCATTTTTGGACCTGGAATAGTAAAATAAAAAGCTCCTGCAAGTTCTACTCTATCTAATGCGGTAGATAAATCTGTCACATCATACGTTGGTGCGTTGGTGTCATTACCAAACTGAACATTTTTATACATTAATCGTTCTTCATCGTGACTTTCCATATAACTAATATTAGATGGAGTTGTCCAACCACGTGATAAATAGGATACTGATTGGAAATTAGAATCTCCATACCCCATAGTGGCCTGATTATAATTAAAGTTGCTATTTCCCCAAACGAGCATACCTTCATTTATTAATAAAGTTTCTTCAGTATTCGGAGCAAAATGTTCTAAAATTACATAAGCATTAGGATCTACTGCTTGTATAGCCGTATTCATTCTGGTTAATATATCAATACGACTCTGATCAAAACCGCCTCCATCACCGATGGTATTTGTAAATCCTTTAGTAAAATCAAATCTAAATCCATCTACATTGTATTCGGTTAACCAATATTCATTCAATCTGTCCATGTAATCCTCTGTAGCTGTAGATTCGTGATCAATGTCATTAAAGAATGAAAAAGTTGGATTAGAATCAGTCTCTCTAAATATTGGATTTGCAGCAGTTGCTTGTCCATTGTAACAACCGTTACAATCATTCCACATTCTATAGTATGGATTTTGACCGGTAGCATGGTTGTATACCACATCTAGTATTACTGCGATTCCTCTGGCATGACATTCGTCTACGAATTCTTTAAACGCAGTAGGAGTACCATAATATTTATCCAATGCCATATGGAAAGAAGGGTTGTAACCCCAACTATTGTTTCCATCAAATTCTGAAACTGGCATTAATTCAATAGCATTAATACCTAAATCTTGTAAATAATCAAGTCTTGATTTTACCGCATCGAATGAATGTAATGCATCAAAATCACGAATCAATAACTCATATATTACTAAGTCAGTAACTTCTGGTCTTTGGAAATTAGTCGTCTGCCATACATATTCAGCCTCACCGGTCTTAAACCAGGATACGGCATCATTGGTTTTACCATTTGGATAGCTAGGTAAATTAGGAAACGTAGTATCATCTATAAATCCATCATTAAACTCAGATAATATCAATGTAGAGTAGGGGTCAGCAACAGAGATAGAAGCATCTACTACATATTGATATAATATGTCTGCATTATTTGGTAAGTTATCTAATGTAATCCAGAATCGATCTTGAGCACTATCTTTATTTAATAGATACGCATTATCAAGAGCCCAGTCATTACCATTAAAATTTCCTTTTACATGAACAAAGTTTTTTCCTGGTGCGTATAGTACTAAAGTAGCAGAAGTTCCATCTAAATTTAGTCCGTCTTTCATTCCTGCTGGAACAGGTGCTTCATTATTAACGGGAGTTGTAATGGCAGAGAAAGTCTCTGATAATGAATTAGAAGTTCCTGATTCTGTTGCTACAAGTTCAAAACTTACACCTTCGGTAATAGTATAATTAGTAGTGTAGTTCGTTATTCCGGCTTGTGTATCCACAGAAGCTCCGTTCGCAAAAAGTTCGAAGTCTGCATTTAAGGTTGTAGTTGCAGTAATTGTTAAGTCATTTCCACTATCAATGATGCTCACAGATTCTGTAGGTGCATCTAAAGCGAGCTGAAAGATACCAACTTCGACTATATTATCTTGGGTTTTGTTATCTCCGGTACCATCCTGAGCTTTTGCTAACATCCCGATACGATCAATTCCCGTAGCACCATAAAAGATTGTGGGTGTTAGGGTGATAGAGTACGTGCCATTTCCATTGTCAGTAAAGATTTGTGGTTGAGCACTATTCGATGAGTCTGTCCAATCTCCATTATTAGGGGAATTAATTGCAGCAGTAGTTGTTGGGCTATCAAAGTACCAAGCCCATAGATATAGGTCTGTTGTTCCCCAAACACTAAGGTCCACTCCAGATACTGTAATAGTGATTTCATCACCTTCGTTAAAGGCAGATGGTGTAATTGTGAAAGTTGCATTTTGTTGTTGCGCATTGGACATCATCAGTCCCAGAAAGAACACAAATACTAAAGTAAATTTTTTCATGACGTTATGTATTTAAAGTAAAAGGGCTGTTATTAAATATAACAGCCCTTTTGTATTTATTTTTGATTATTGTAACTCTGCGGAATAAGAATATCCTCTTGGGTTACTTAAATCAAGAGTAACCAAATAAGTACCATCGGCATCAACAGATAAATTAGGTCCGTTAAAGTCCATAGACCCATCATTTCCAGCATCTCCTCCTAAGTTTAATGCCCAATCATCATTTGCTCTAAACTTAAACTCTCCAGCACTAAGATTAATGGTAATTGTCCATACTTGCGTTGTTGCATCATATGTCATATCGTGATCGTTTCCAGGCACACCTTCGGTTCCTCCAGCTGGCCATCCTAGTGGAGTAGCACCACCAACTAAGGCCCATTCTGAAGGTTCTATACTATATGTAATGTTAGCTGCATCAGTAAGATCAGCTTTTACTAAATAATAGCCAGCAACAGAACCTGCAGGTAACCCACAATCTACTCCACCTCCTTCAAGTAAAAGCTCAGAATAGGATCCATTACTAGCTCCAGCATCACCATAAGCTCCATCAAAACTAGTAGTGCTAGGTAAGAATTTATAATTAGCACCTGCATCATTAAAGAATACAAAACCTTCATATTGTGTATCTTCTTCATCTCTAGCCTGAATTGCCGGTGCATTTTCAGATGGAGTCCAGTTTGCACCATATCCACTTGCTTCTAAAAAGCTCCCAACTACATATAGTTTTGGAAATTCTATTTCTTCTATTACTGGTTCTGGTAGCGAAACAACAACAGGCTGAATATCAGAAAGAATTTCTTGTCCTCCTTGAGATCCAACAGTAGCTCTTAATCTAACAAAAAGTTCTCCAGCATTATTAGGAATTGGCTCTCCATCAGCATCTAATACTGGGTCTCCGTTTTCATCTGTAGTAAATGTTTCAGGATCGTTATCTAATCCAGCCGAATTAGCAAATTCAATCATTCTAGATACAGTAATAGGTAAGTTGTTTTCTTGTGTACTCCCTAAAACCTGAATGTCGTCAAAGGTAGAAGTGATAGAGCCTTGTAATTCATAAGTAACAGGTGTATCTACACCAAAGTCTGGAGATTCCCAAACAAACCTTTCTGCAAGATTACTAGCGGTTTCATCAGTTAATACATATTGAGAAGAAAATGTGTTAACAAAACTAACTCCTTCTGGATCAGGTTGTGCAGTGAATATTAATTGATCGTCGTCTGTACAAGCATTGAAACTGATTACAGTAACAAAAGCTAATAATAATATTGATATTTTTTTCATTTTGTAACTATTTTACGTTATGATTTTTATAATGTGTTATTAGTACCCTTCGTTCTGGGTAAGATTTGGATTTGCTGATAAACTTGTAGCAGGAATAGGATATAGTTCTCTAAACGCTGGTATTGCAATTCCACTTGGAGAATTACCTTTTAAGGACCAATTATATGCCCCTCCACTGTAAAGGCCGAATCTTCTTAAATCCTGTCTTCTGTGAAGTTCCCAGTATAATTCTCTTGCTCTTTCGTCAATGATAAAATCTAAGGTCATATCTCCCGAAGCAATATTTGGAGCATTTGCTCTATTTCTTAAGTCATTGATGTAACCCAGCGCAGTTACGTCACTACCTCCACCACCTCTAAGGGTTGCTTCTGCATACATTAGATACACATCAGCTAATCTAAACATAGGAAAATCAACATCTGAGAACGTAAGGTCAGACCCTGGTCCTCCTGTAGATGTAACATTAGAGTATTTTTCTAGCACATAGCCCTGGTCTCTGTCTTCTACATCCAGTATGTTTGCAGTTCTACGATCTCTAATAATAGTGTTTCTTACATCATTTGTAAAATCATCACCATCAAATTTTTCAGCAAACTGTGGAGAGATTCGTATAGCTCCTCCCCAACCTCCGGCTGCCACACCTAGGTTATCACCGTTTTGTTCGATGCTTCCTACAGCACCATTGGTCATCACCGTGGTTGGACCGAAGTTTTGAACAAACTGTCCATCAGAAATAATTGAAAATATAATTTCGTTAGCAGCTTGATTTGCATCGTTATCTCCTCTAAAAAGGTTTTTGTAATCATCCGCTAAGGTATACCCACCATCAATAATTCTCTCACAATATGCGATGCAATCACTATAACGGTTACTAGAAATATATACTTCTGAATTTAGGTACATTTTAGCAAGAATCATCCAAGCCAGAGCTTTATCAGATCTTCCGGTTACATTTTGTCTTGGCTCCAGTAAACTAGGTTCTATTTCAGTTAACTCCTCTTCTATAAATGTGAAAAGTTGGTTGTTATCATATTGCGGAGCAGCAAAGTTTCCTATAGGATCATTTTCTGTGATAAACGGTGCTTTTCCGAAAGTGTCTAACATATGATAGTAGGCAAGTGCTCTTAATAATCTAGCTTCACTTCTAAAGGTTGCGATCTCAGCTTTTAGCTCACTTGAAACTCCTCTAGCATCTAATTGAGCATCGGTAGTTTGTCTAAGATAATCATTTACTAACGCAACTGAGAACATCACTCTACTAAAGAAACCTCTTACCAGTGTGTTTTGTGCTGACCATCTGTGTATCTGAATTTCGTGTACATTTCCCGCTTCATCGTTTATGTAGGACCAAACGATTTCATCGGTAGAAAACGTATTTAGATTCATTAAACCACGTCCATATTGACTCGTACCTGCATCAACTCCATCGAGGTTAGAAGATGTAGGTCCATTAGAACCTGTGAGTGTTAAGTTTCCATATATACCGGCTAGCGCTTGCTGATAAGATGCTGGATCTGCATAAAATTCTTCGATTGAAGAAGAATCATCATCTAATAATGTCTGATTCAGATCATCTGTACAAGCATTCATAAAGATAACAGTCGCTATCAATACAAGATACCTAAAATAATTTGTTTTAAAATTCATTTTCATAGCATTAAAATTTTACATTAGCACCCATTAGGAATGTTCTTGGTCTAGGGTAGATTGTACTGTCAATCCCATCAAATACTTCAGGATCGAGACCGCTGTATTCTGTTATTACAAATACATTTTGTACTCCTGTCCATAGCCTAAAAGAAGATGTCTCTCCTAAAAATTTATTGAAGGTATATCCTATAGTTATGTTATCCATTCGTAAAAACGAAGCATTTTCTATAAATATGTCTGATACAATATTATTTCCCGAAGTACTATTAAAGTTGTTGTCCAATACCGAGGTTGGTAAATTACCTATTTGAGTGCCATCTGCTAATAAATTCAATTGTCCAAATGCAGAATCAACATTGTTATATAAATAATTTCCTAAACTCGCTCTTAGGTTGAATGAAAAATCAAAACCTTTATAATTTAAATTCGATTGAAAGCCCATAGTAACATCAGCAACAGGGTTTCTATAAATATATCTATCTAGATTGTTGATTACATTATCTCCATTTAGATCCACAAAAGCACCTTCTATTGGAGCTCCATTAGCATCATACACTTGTTTGAATGCAAAAAATGAATTAGGAGCAAAACCTTCACGGTGCACTTGAGCGTTACCTCCAGTTCCTCCGTCTATTCCTCCAACTAATATATCAGCACCTGCCAAAGATTCTATTTCCTGGTCAAGGTAAGCAACATTATAGTTGATATTCCAAGAGAAATCTTTTCTGTCAATAATTGCAGCATCTACAGAGAATTCAATTCCTTCTGTTTGTAAGTCTCCTACGTTTTGTTCGATAGCATTCGTAAAGTTACTACCATCGGCAACAGGTGCATCTACTAAAAGATCATTAGTTTCTTTTTTAAATACATCTATAGATCCATTTATTCGTCCATTTAAAAAACCAAAATCAAGACCTGCATTATAAGTAGTTGCCGTTTCCCAGGTTAAATTGGGATTTATACCAGTAGGCACTGTAACAGTTACTAATTGACCATTAATAATGTATTGAGAGGTAGGTTGACCGTTTACCACACTAGAAGCGAACGATAGTTTACTACCACCTATATCCTGCTGTCCTGTGACACCATATCCTAATCTTAATTTAAGATTACTAAATAAGTTGGAGTCTGCCATAAAGTTTTCATCAGAAATATTCCAGGCAAATGCTGCTGCCGGGAAATTACCCCATCTGTTTTCTTCGCTGAACCTAGAAGTAGCATCTCTTCTGTAAGATAATGTAAGTAAATACTTCTCATTAATAGAGAAATTTGCTCTACCAAAAAATGCTAGAAGAACTAGGTTTGGATCTGTAGTAAAGTCAGGAATGGTACTTTCATTATCGTCTCTTTGTTCATTGGTAGTGAATCTATCTACTTCAAATTTTTGATAAGAATAACCACCAGTTAGATCTAAACCAAAACTTCCTAAATCTTTCTTGTAGTTTAAATACCCATCAAAAAGGGTGTTTTTTCTATATTGTGTTTCGTCTACTCTTGATCCTACAAACGTACCATCGTCTAATCGTATACTACCTATACTTTCAGTAGACAACTCATTAAATTCTTCGCTATCTGTTTCGTCAAAACCAACATTAACAGTACCGGTTAATTCTGGGAATGAAGGCAACGCATAACTTACTTTGAAATTCCCATAAATTCGTTGAACTTCACTACGATTCTCTCTTTGTAATAAAGCAGCAACTGGGTTTCTAGTTCCATTAAGAGGAGTTATATTGCCACTACCATCGTCCGTGAAATATTCTGTAAAACCTCCAAAAGGAGAAGTTGGATCATACACAGGTAGTGTTGGGTTAAAACGGATGGCTGCAGTTTCCTGACCAGCTGCAAATCTGTTTTTCTCCCAAGAAGCATTCGCGTTTAAATTTATTTTTAAACTTCCGTTAAGTAAAGTAGGGTTTAAAACCAAAGAAGCAGAACTTCTTTCGAACTCACTCGTTAATCGTAAACCTGGTTGGTTTAAATGACCAAGAGATAATCTTACAGGAAGAACATCGAATAGTGATCCTCTAACAGATAGATTATTGTCCGTAGAAACTACGCTTTTATATATTTCTTCTTGCCAATCTGTATTGGCATTACCTAATAGCCCAATATCCTGAGGTCTTCTTTCTGCTATTAAAGCTCGGTACTCATCCGCAGAAAAAACATCGATAGTTTTAGGCAAGGTAAATAAACCACTCTGGAAGTTGTAATCTACTTTTAATCCTTTACTCCCTTTAATAGTTTCAATAATAATAACCCCTGCAGAAGCTCTATTTCCGTAAATAGCAGTTGCAGATGCATCTTTTAATACCGTAAAAGATTTAATGTTATTTGGATTAATTGTTGAGAGTATAGATCTTGCTCCCTTTGCATTTTCATTACTTAACGGAAGACCATCCACTACGATTAATGGATCATTAGAAGCATTTAGTGAACCTCCACCTCGAATACGAATGTTAGAATTTGCTCCTGGATCTCCAGGTGTATTAATTACTAAACCAGCCACACGACCATTTAAAAGATTTTCTGGCGTCACAATATTACCACTGTTAAAATCGTCAGCAGTTACTGTGCTAACAGAACCTGTTAAATCCTTCTTTCTGGCAGCACCATAACCAATGACTACTACCTGTTCTAGTTCTGCTGCATCTTCTTGTAATGCAACATCGATTCTCTCATTTCCGGAATATGTGAATTCCTGAGGCAGAAAACCCACGTAAGAAAACTCAACAATGTCTCCATCGTTAACCCCATTTAAAACGTAATTTCCATCAAAATCTGATGAAGTTCCGTTTGTTGTTCCCTTTATTATAATATTAACACCGGGAATCGGCTGACCATTTCCAGCATCCGTGACAGTACCACTGACCGACGACTGTGCAAAAAAGCTCATTGGTATCAACCACAATAAAAACAATGCGCTTTTAGTAAATGTTTTCATATAAATTTAAATTAGTTTTTAATTGTTTTTAGCCTTATATTTTCACTTTCTGGAGTCCAAAGTATGTAAAATCTATGTTAAATTTGAGCTACGGTGTAGCCGTAACCTTACTCAAACGTTTGCGTGTGGATAACTTTTGAAATTCTGTTAAAATTTTAAGGGTAATTGTGATCATATCGCATATTTTCGCGTTAAAATTTGACTTTTAATAAAAATTCAAGGGAAATGAAACAAAAAGTTACGTTAAAACAAATAGCAAAAGAGCTTGATGTGTCTATCTCAACCGTGTCTAAAGCATTAAAAGATAGTGTGGAGATAAGTCTGGATACTCGACAAAAGGTAAAAGCTTTCGCTAAGTTGTATAATTACAAGCCTAACAACATTGCACTTAGCTTGAAAAACAGGAAAACCAAAACAATTGGAGTTATAATTCCTGAAATAGTTCATCATTTTTTTACTACTGTAATTGGCGGTGTTGAGAAAGTAGCCAATGAAAAAGGCTATAATGTAATCATATGTTCTTCTAATAATTCTTTTGATAAAGAAGTAATTAACTTGGAAATGTTAGCTAGCGGAAGTGCTGATGGTTTTATTTTATCCGTAGCAAAAGAGACGCAACAAAAAAAGGATTACCATCATATAGAGGAAACTATGAGCCAGGGAATGCCTGTTGTGCTTTTTGATAGAATTATCGATGAACTTGTGTGTGATAAGGTAATTATTGATGACGGAAAAGGCGCCCAGACTGCTACGAATCATCTGTTGTCTTTAGGGTGTAAAAAGATCGCTATCCTTACAACGGTAGACTACATAAGTGTTGGTAAGCTTCGAACAAATGGCTATTTAAGAGCATTAAGAGCTTATGATATTACTGCTCGTGAAGATTATATTCTAAAGATAGAAGATATTGATAATTGTGAATCAGAAATTTCTGATTTCCTTAAAGACAAGGACGTAGATGCAATTTTTGCAGTAAATGAGCTGTTTGCAGTAACTGCTGCAAGAGTTTTAAATGAACAGGGCAGAAAAGTACCTGAAGATGTATCTATTGTAGGGTTTACAGATGGTATATTGTCTAAACATTTTATCCCTAGTTTAACCACCATCAGTCAGCATGGAGAAGAAATGGGGATAAGAGCCGCAAAGCTCCTTATAGACAAGTTAGAAGGAGAAGAGGATATCCCTGAAGAATATAAAACAGTGATCATAGATACTAGTTTGATCCAAAGGCAATCCACAAAAAAATAACACACTAAAATTATTTTATTTAAAATAATATAATATATTTGACCCCTATCAGAACTTATATTTTCACTTTCTACTAAAATAAGTTTTGATGAGTGTACGCGCTTATCAAGTAATAATCAAACATTTACTTAATGAACAAGCGTAAGCTAAGTTTCTGGGAAATATGGAACATGAGTTTCGGTTTCCTAGGGATACAAATGGGATTTGCTTTACAAAATGCAAATGCTAGTCGAATACTACAAATTTTTGGAGCAGATGTTCATGAATTGTCGTGGTTTTGGATTGTTGCACCCTTAACTGGTTTAATAGTCCAGCCAATAATTGGATATTATAGTGATAAAACTTGGACTCGTTTAGGGCGTAGAAGACCATTTTTTCTTACAGGAGCTATTCTTGCATCGATTGGACTTTTATTAATGCCTAATGCAGATATGTTTACTGCGTTTTTACCATCATTGTGGGTAGGAGCAGGAATGCTTATGATAATGGACGCTTCATTTAATGTCGCAATGGAACCTTTTCGCGCGTTAGTTGCAGATAACTTACCTTCTGATCAGCGTACACTTGGTTTTAGTGTTCAAACTATTTTAATTGGAATTGGAGCTGTTATTGGTTCTTGGTTACCATACGTACTTGCAAATTGGTTTAATGTTTCTAATGAAGCGCAAGTAGGGGAAGTACCATTACATTTGTTATTGTCATTTATTATAGGGGCTGTTGTTTTGGTAAGTAGCATCTTACTTACTGTATTTACAACAAAAGAATATTCTCCTGAAGAACTTAGCCAATTTGATGAGGATTCTGAGGAAAGTTTAGAAGAAGAGAAGTCTTCGTTAATGAATATTTTTTCAGATTTCAGAAAAATGCCGTTAACTATGAAACAGTTAAGCGGTGTTCAATTCTTTTCTTGGTTTGGATTGTTTGGTATGTGGGTTTTTTCTACTCCAGCAATAGCACATCATGTATATGGATTGCCGTTAGATGATCATAGTAGTGAGGCATATCAAAATGCAGGAGATTGGGTAGGTGTATTATTTGGTGTGTATAATGCCGTATCTGCGGTATTCGCATTCTTTCTTCCTTATATTGCTCTTAAAATAGGAAGAAAATTGACACATTCAGTTTCTTTGGTAATAGGTGGATTGGGACTTATATCAATTTACTTAGTACCTAATGAACATTGGTTAATGCTATCTATGGTAGGAATTGGAATTGCTTGGGCAAGTATTCTGGCAATGCCTTATGCTATATTGGCAGGTTCAATACCAGCAAAAAAAATGGGAGTTTATATGGGGATATTTAATTTCTTTATAGTGCTTCCACAAATTATTAATGCCATTATTGGTGGACCTGTAGTGAAATATTTTTATGGAGGTAATCCTATTTATGCTCTAGTGATTAGTGGTATTTCATTTATTATCGCGGCCTTATTGGTTGTTAGAGTGAAAGATGCAGATGATAAGACTTTATTAAACAAAATTAACTAATAGAATGACAAAAAAAGCATTCATATTTGATCTAGATGGTGTTATAGTAGACACAGCAAAATACCATTTTTTAGCTTGGCAAAATTTAGCCAATGGTCTTGGTATATCTTTTTCTGAGGAACAAAATGAACAACTAAAAGGAGTTAGCCGAATACGATCTTTAGAAAAAATTTTAGAATGGGGTAATAAAACCATCTCAGAGGAAGAATTTACTTCCTTAATGACTAAAAAAAATGAAGAATATCTAAATTATATTGAGACTATGGATACATCCGAAATTCTTCCGGATGTACCAAGAGTATTAGAGTATCTTTTAACCAAAGAGCAAGCCATAGCATTAGGTTCTGCCAGCAAAAACGCTCGAATTATCTTGGATAAAGTATTGCTGAAAGAGAAATTTCACGAAATTGTTGATGGGACAGACGTTTCAAAAGCAAAACCAGATCCCGAAGTATTTTTAATCGGAGCACAAAAATTAGGAGTAGCTCCTAAAGATTGCATAGTTTTTGAAGATTCTGTAGCGGGTGTTCAGGCTGCTAATATTGCGAATATGGTAAGTATTGGTATTGGCGATGCCGACGTTTTGCACGAAGCAGATTATGTATTTAGTAATTTCACAGAAATTACAGAAGAATTTATTAACCAATTAGTTATAACCAAAAAAGTTTGAGAATAATAGGAGGTTGCCTAAGTAAATACGGTGTTTGATATTTAGGAAAGTCTTCTTAGCAACTAAAAATAAAAAAAAGAGAACCGATGAATCAGGATTATATTAAACCAGATAACTGGTCTATAATTGAAGAAGGATTTGATGTAGAAAGAGTTAAGTCCTCAGAAAGTCTTTTTAGTATAGGTAACGGTGCAATGGGGCAGCGTGCAAATTTTGAAGAGACATATACAGGCCCTACTTTTCAGGGAAGTTATATTGCAGGAGTATATTATCCTGATAAAACCAGAGTAGGTTGGTGGAAAAATGGATATCCAGAGTATTTCGCCAAAGTATTGAATGCTCCGAATTGGATTGGAATCAATGTAGAGGTTAATGGAGAGAAATTAAACTTGCATAAATGTAAAACAGTATCGAGTTTCCGCAGAGAACTTAATATGAAAGAAGGTTGGTATCAGCGTTCTTTTAATGCGATTTTGCAAAATAACATCGAGGTAGCTGTTAAATCAACAAGGTTTTTAAGTTTAGATTTAGATGAAGTTGGTGCTATTAAATATGAAGTAACTCCAGTGAATAAAGATGCCGTAGTTCAATTTACGCCATATTTAGATTCTGGAATTACGAATGAAGACACCAATTGGGATGATAAATTCTGGGATACTTACGAAGTATCTCATAAAGGTAATTCGGCATACATATCTTCTAAAACCATGAAGACAGAGTTTCATGTATGTACAGGAATGCTGAATCAATTATATCTTGATGAAAAATTACAAGATGTCTATCCAACTGTGGAAACGAACAAAACCTATGCAGGTCTTGCTTACAAAGTAGAAGTTGCAAAAGGTAAAACTGCTGCAATTCATAAATTTGGTGGATACACCGTTTCACTAAACCATAAACAAGAGGATATTGCATCTGCTAACGCAGCCGTATTAAAGCAAGCATCCGAATCAGGTTTTGATGCATTATTGGATCTTCAAAAGAAAGCTTGGTCTAAGATCTGGGAAATGGCAGATATAGCCATTGATGGAGACGTAAAGGCGCAACAAGGTATTCGTTTTAATATTTTTCAATTAAATCAAACCTATTTAGGTAAAGATGCCAGATTAAATATTGGCCCAAAAGGATTTACGGGTGAGAAATATGGAGGAAGCACTTATTGGGATACCGAAGCATATTGTATTCCTTTTTATATGGCTACCAAAAATCAAAATGTAGCGAGAAATTTATTGCAGTATCGTTATAACCACTTAGAGAAAGCAATAGAAAATGCTGAAAAACTAGGATTTACCAATGGAGCAGCATTGTACCCTATGGTAACTATGAATGGAGAGGAGTGTCATAACGAATGGGAGATTACCTTCGAAGAAATTCACCGAAATGGTGCGATGACATTTGCCATTTATAATTATCTGCGTTATACTGGTGATTATAGCTATATTCCAGAAATGGGATTAGAAGTGATGATTGCTATTGCTCGTTTTTGGCATCAAAGAGCAACATTTTCTACAGACAAAGAAAAGTACGTTATTCTAGGCGTTACTGGACCTAATGAATATGAAAACAATATTAACAATAACTGGTATACTAACTATTTAGCAAAATGGTGTATCGATTATTGTGTTGAAAATATTGAAAAAGTTAAGTCAGAGTATAAAACTGATTATGATAGAATCATAGAAAAGACGAAACTGGATCAAAAAGAAATTAATACAATGCTAGAGGTAGCAGAAAAGATGTATTTTCCTTACTCAGAAAAACACCAGGTATATCTTCAGCAAGATGGTTTCTTAGACAAAGAACTAATTAAAGTAGATAAACTGGACGAATCTCAACGTCCGATTAATCAAAAATGGAGCTGGGATAGAATCCTAAGATCTCCTTATATTAAACAGGCAGATACCTTACAAGGTTTCTATATGTTCGAAGATCAATTCACTAGAGAGGAATTAGAACGACATTTTGATTTTTATGAACCATTTACAGTTCATGAATCTTCTCTTTCTCCTTGTGTGCATAGTATCCAGGCGGCTACTTTGGACAGAATGGATCAGGCATATACTTTTTATCTAAGAACATCAAGATTGGATCTTGACGATTATAATAAAGAAGTAGAAGAAGGTCTTCATATTACTAGTATGGCCGGAACTTGGATGAGTATTGTAGAAGGTTTTGGAGGTTTGAGAGTTAAAAATAATGCATTATCGTTTACTCCTAAAATTCCTAAAGAATGGAAAGGATATACGTTTAATGTAAACTTCCGAAATAATATACTAAAGGTGAATGTTTCTCAGGAAGGAACTACCTTTAATTTAGAAGGAGAGAACGAGTTATTGATATATGTAGATGGTAAAGAATTTACAATCTCACCCAATAGCTTAATGACTGTTTAATTCATTTTATAAATGGAATACTGAAACACCCCAAAAACTTCTGTTTTTGGGGTGTTTAATTCAATATGATTATACAAATCAAAATTAGATCTATGAAGAGTATGTTTACAGTGCTTTTTGGGTTATTCGTTTCACTAACCTTTGGGCAGATAGATAAAATAGAACCTCCATTTTGGTGGAGTGGAATGCAATCTAATCAATTACAATTGATGTGTTATGGAAAGGAAATAGCCAAGTACGATATAGAAATAGATAGTATAGTAATTAATGATATTACCAAGACAGAGAATGCTAATTACGTTTTTGTAACCATTGATACTAAAGATGTTCAGCCAGGAAAGGTGGTCATTAACTTTAAAAAGAATGATAAAGTAGCCTTTTCGCAAGAATATGAGTTTAAAACCAGAACAGAAGGGGCTGCAGAAAGAAAAGGATTTGATAGTAGTGATGTTATGTACTTAATCATGCCAGACCGTTTTGCTAATGGAGATACGACTAATGATTCTCATAAAGATACTGTAGAAAAAGCGGATCGATCTAATCCTGGAGGTCGTCACGGTGGAGACATTCAGGGTGTAATTGATCATTTGGATTATTTGAATGATTTAGGAGCTACTGCACTTTGGAGTACACCATTGTTAGAAGATAATGAACCAGTATATTCTTATCATACGTATGCGCAAAGCGATCTTTATAAGATAGACCCTCGATATGGTACCAATGAGGATTATAAAAGATTAGCTTCAGAGATGCATAAATTAGATATGAAACTAATTATGGATTATGTAACTAATCATTGGGGTTCTAAGCATTGGATGATTAAAGACTTGCCAACAAAGGACTGGATACATCAGTGGGCAGAAGGATTCAGAAGAAGTAATTATCGTATGACAACACAATTCGATACAAATGCTTCAGCTGTGGATGCTAAAGGATGTATGAATGGATGGTTTGATACTACTATGCCTGATATGAATCAAAGTAATCCTTTACTCCTTAATTATATTACACAGAATGCAATCTGGTGGATAGAATATGCAGATCTTGATGGTTTTAGAGTTGATACATACTCATACAATGATAAAGAAGGAATTGCTAAATGGACAAAGGCGATTATGGATGAATATCCAAATTTTAATATTGTAGGAGAAGTATGGATGCATGACCAGGCACAGATGGCATACTGGCAAAAAGACAGCAAAATTGGAGCTATTGATAACTATAATTCGAATTTACCTTCAGTAATGGATTTTACACTGCATGATGCAGTAATGGTTATGTTTAATGAGGAAGGTAATTCTTGGGATAAAGGAATGATTAGAGCTTATGAGAATTTTACAAATGATTTCTTGTATCCGGATATCGATAATATATTATTGTTTGCAGGTAATCACGATACAAATAGGATTAATGAGATTTACCAAAGCGATATCAATAAATATAAAATGGCAATGACTTTGATATTTACCACGAGAGGAATTCCACAAATCTATTATGGAGACGAAATAGGAATGCTGGGGAATCGTGATAAAAAAGGGGATGGAGATATTCGTAGAGATTTTCCCGGAGGATGGTCTGATGACAAAAGAAGTGCTTTTATTGCCGAAGGAGCTTCAGATAAAGTTAGTGGAAGAACCAAAGATGAAGAAGCATTTCATGGATTTACTAAAAAAGTACTGAACTGGAGGAAGAATAGTGATGCTATCCATAACGGAAAATTATTGCAATATATACCTCTTAATAATGTATACGTATATTTTAGATATACAGAAAAAGAACAGGTAATGGTTGTTATTAATAATAACTCAGAAGATCAGGATCTTGATATTAATCGTTTTAAAGAAGGACTAAGAGATTCTAAAGTAGGAAAAGATATCATTACGGATAATACAATTGATGTTACGGAAAATATTACAATTCCTGCCAGAACATCAATGATCATATCATTACAATAAACCAAAAACTAAATTATAAAATAATGAAAAAAATAATTTTCTGTCTTGCTTTAGCAGGTGTTGTATTTTCCTGCGGAAAGACAAAAAAAGAAGAAACAGTTGCAAAAGTAGAAACTGTTACCGAAGAAGTAAGTAATGAATTAGCTCCGGTAAGTGAGGCTATGATGGAAAATGCTGTGATTTACGAAGCAAATATTCGTCAGTATTCTGAAGAAGGATCTTTTAAAGCGTTTACCAAAGATATTCCTGTTTTGAAAAGCCTTGGAGTAAAAGTGCTTTGGGTGATGCCTATATATCCAATATCTACTACCAAAAGTAAAGGGTCGTTAGGTAGTTATTATGCAATTTCTGATTATACTAAAGTAAATCCAGAATTCGGAACCATAGAGGATTTCAGAGAATTAGTAAAAACGGCTCATGATAATGGAATTTATGTAGTATTAGATTGGGTGGCTAATCATACAGGATGGGATCACGTTTGGTTAAAAGAACATCCAGAATTCTACACCAAAAATGATAAAGGAGAAATTACGCATACCGTAGGAACTGATTGGACAGATGTAGCGGATCTTAATTATGATAATAAAGAAATGAGAGCCGAAATGCTTAAAGCAATGAAGTACTGGGTGCAAGAAGAAGGGGTGGATGGATTCCGATGTGACGTAGCAGGAATGGTGCCAGTTGATTTTTGGGATACTACTGTATCTGAACTTAAGAAAATAAAGCCTGTTTTTATGTTGGCCGAAGGTTGGGAACCGGAATTAATGGAAAATGCTTTTGATATGGGATATGGATGGGATACACATCACGTAATGAATCATATTGCAAAAGGGGAAAATACTGTAGCTGCTTGGGATAAAAGAATGGTTCAGGTAGATTCAATGTATGCAGCTGATGATATTTTAATGAACTTTACTTCTAATCACGATGAAAATTCCTGGAACGGAACGGTACAAGAAAGAATGGGAGATTCTAAAGAACTATTCGCAGCGTTATCTTATATGGTACCTGGAATGCCATTGATTTATTCTGGACAAGAATATGATATGGATAAGCGTTTACTTTTCTTCGAAAAAGATACTATTATTAAGAATAAAGGAATATTCTTTCCCTTGTATGAGAAACTAGGAAAGCTTAAAAATGAGAATGCTGCTTTACATGGCGGTAAGAATGCTGCTTCCTATAGTCGTATTAAAACTTCGATAGATGATAAAGTTTTGGTATTCAAAAGAGAAAAAGAAGATAATAAGGTTGTTTTCGTTGCGAATATGACAAAAGAACCTGTGAAGTTTACAGCAGATTATGAAGGGAAATTTAAAGATTATCTTTCAGGTGAGTATATTGATGGTGCTAAAGGGCAGGAATATGAGCTAAATCCTTGGCAGTATTTTATTTTGATTCAGCAATAATAATATATCATAATAAATGATCTATTTTAAAGAGGCCACTTATAAAGTGGCCTCTTAATTTTTAAATTTCATTACAAACGATTACTATTAAAATTTGATAACTCGCTTTGTAATTTGTTTTTCTTTGGTTTGTATATTAATTATATAAATACCCGATTCTAATCCTGATAAGTTAAAAGTGTTTTTGGTTGTTTCAAGTACTTTTTTGCCACTATAATCAAAAACTGTCACTTTATCTATTGGAACGCTTATATATACATTGCCCTTTGTAGGATTTGGATATATAGTAAATGTATCATTATCAAATTCATCTGTGCTAAGTAATTCGTCATAAATAATATTGAACTCTAAAGCAGATAGATTCCCATCTCCAGATGCACTAGTAGCGACGTTTGCATCAATGTTTAGCGTGATTACTCCTGTTGTAGTAGGAATAACTTCAACAGTATACATAGCATCTGAACCAGAAAAATTAGTAAGTGATCCATTTGTAATTAAGATATCATTTATATCAAAATTTAGAACACTTTCGGAAAATGTTATGGTTACAGGAATAGGATTAGCATCTGTTGGAGAACCTTCTGTAGAAGTAATGACTACAGTTGGTTCATCATTAGCGCTAGTAATTGTTATAGTAAATGTTTGATCTGCAGAAGTGTCAATTCCTCCATTGGCAGTTCCTCCATCATCAGAAAGGTTTATAGTAAC